>NZ_CP080429.1:1662500-1962500 GCF_019613795.1 Flavobacterium litorale | reverse complement strand
GATACCTTTCCCAATACGTACATTGGACTTTGGCATTAAAGGTGGCGAGAAACTAAGCGAAATGCAAGTAAATATTGCTGACGGTAAAAATTTAGATAGTTAGATTAAAATTTTATGATTTAAGTAAAAAAGCAACAAATAGTTATTTTTTTTACTTTTATTTACAAAATAAATCAATACATCTAAATACTTATGAAAAAAATAGTATGCGTAATTGCAATTATCTTAATTAGTATAACAGCTACTGCTCAAAAGAAAAAAGTGGCCGTTGTTACGTTTTATGCCGATAAACAGATAGACATGAAAGATGTTGGCATGGACGGTGCTGCCTTAATAGCAGAACTATTGGACGACCCAACATTTAACTTACAACCATTGGTTGATAAATTTCATGACAAGTTTTTTAACGATTATGCCAAGAAATTTCCGTTTGAACTGGTATCAGAAGCAACTGTAACTGGAAATACTGAGTACCAAAGTTTTAAACCTGAGCATGCTCCAGGACATGAAGCAGGGAGCTATGTAGTAGCAGAAGGATATACCGCTATTAATCACAATTATGGCAAAAATAACGAAACAGAGCTACTTAAGATATTTAATGATGTAGATGGAATAATGTTTGTATTCATAACCTTCGAAATGAATAAAGGTTTTGGTATAGGTGGCACCGCAACTACCAAAATGAGAGCATACACCAATATAGTACTCTACAACAAAGCGGGTAAAAAAGTATTCACCATTAACGAAAATGCAAACTCCAAAAAAACAGGTGTAATGGTTGGAGGTGTACCCGTAATGAAACCCGAAAAACTACTGCCGATGTGCGAAAGTGCACTGGATAAGCTAATGAAAGACCTTGATAAAAGGATAGCAAAAATTACTAAAAAGAGTGACAAAAAACTATAAATAAAAAAGGCTGTGTAATACAGCCTTTTTTATTGCATTTAATTATTTTAACTTTATATGGGATATTGAGATTAATACTTTGATGCCATACCCAAAATAATTGCTTCCAATTTATACTACCTTAATTTTTACCCAAGCGTACTATATAAGTTCCTATCAGTATCCACATAAATACATTATAGTATATAACTTATAAATATTGGCTTTATTTTTGCAAGATAAGAAACTAGTAACATAACCTAATAAATTTAGTAAACCATAAAACACCTAAATGTATAGCAAAAAGTAATACATTTTTTGTTATTTTGCTTATTATTCAGCGCATTATGAAAAAAGTTTTTCTTTTTATATTCTTGGTTTTTGCAACCATTAACGTTGAAGCCCAGTTTGATAGCAACACGGGTAGCATATCTGTACCCAAAGGCGAAACTACTACCCCAAATACACCGTCTGTAACTACAGCGAGCCCTTTTAAGGATAACGAACCCAACCTACCATCGTATATAAAACCTTATGTGGTGGGTGCAAACAATAACGATGATAATTTTAGTATGTACCAGAAAGACGAGTTTGTAAACCGTAGTAGTGAGTACATGGATAGAGTGAAAATAAAACGCAGAGGAGAATCGAACGAGGCATATAAAGGCAACCAGTTTTTTGGTGAACACAGGAGTAATGCCGTATTTGTGCGGGTAATGGCGCGGGATTTTGAATATGAGGATGGCGATAGGATTAAAGTTATGGTAAACGACCGCGTTGTAGTACCCGAAATTGTATTAACTAATAATTTTAGGGGCGTACAGATAACATTAGAGCCTGGTTTTAATAAAATAGATTTTGTGGCACTTAACCAAGGAACATCGGGTCCTAATACTGCCGAGTTTAGGGTACACGATGATAAAGATCAATTGGTATCATCAAACCAATGGAATCTTGCTACGGGTTTTAAAGCAACCGTAATTATAGTAAAAGAATAATATAAATATTACTTCCAAAAAAAGCCCACTCTACAGAGTGGGCTTTTTTTATATACAATTAGTCGTTTTAATTAACCATCATTCATAGATAGTAAAAACTCCTCGTTGTTTCTTGTTTTCTTAAAGCGCTCGTTAATAAAGTCCATAGCCTCAACAGGATTCATATCGGCAAGGTACTTACGCATTATCCACATGCGTTGTATTGTTTTATCATCAAGCAGTATATCATCTCTACGGGTACTCGACGATGTAAGGTCGATAGCAGGGAAAATACGTCGGTTGGATATTTTTCTATCCAACTGTAACTCCATATTACCTGTACCTTTAAACTCTTCAAAAATAACCTCATCCATTTTAGAGCCTGTATCAGTAAGTGCGGTAGCAATAATACTTAACGAACCGCCCCCCTCTATATTACGGGCTGCACCAAAAAAGCGTTTTGGTTTTTGTAAGGCATTTGCATCTACACCACCACTTAGTACTTTGCCCGATGCAGGTTGTACCGTATTATAAGCTCTGGCAAGGCGCGTAATAGAATCTAACAAAATTACTACATCATGCCCGCACTCTACAAGGCGTTTTGCTTTTTCCAGAACAATGTTAGCCACCTTTACATGGCGGTCGGCAGGTTCATCAAAAGTAGAGGCAATAACCTCTCCCCTAACACTACGCTGCATATCGGTAACCTCCTCTGGGCGTTCATCAATCAGTAAAACAATAAGGTATACTTCTGGATGGTTTGCCGCTATAGAGTTAGCTATATCCTTAAGTAACATGGTTTTACCTGTTTTAGGTTGTGCTACTATCATACCACGCTGCCCTTTACCTATAGGCGAAAACAAATCGATAATGCGTGTAGATATGGTACTTTGCCTTTCGGCAAGATTAAATTTTTCTTCTGGGAAAAGTGGCGTAAGGTGCTCAAACGAAACCCTATCACGCACTACTTGTGGGTCGTGTCCATTTATTTTTAGTACACGTACAAGTGGAAAGTATTTCTCGCCCTCTTTTGGCGGACGTACTACTCCTTTAACGGTATCGCCAGTTTTAAGACCAAAAAGGCGTATTTGCGAATTGGATAAATAAATATCATCGGGAGATGCTAAATAATTATAATCTGACGAACGTAAAAAACCATACCCATCAGGCATCATTTCCAATACACCTTCACTCTCTATAATACCATCAAACTCATAATCAGGTTCACGAAAATTCTGTTTCTTATTTTGCACACCTTGATTGTTCTGGTTGTTTTGGTTATTCTGGTTGTTTTGGTTGTTTTGGTTTTTCTTGTAACTCGGATGGTTAGGATTGTTTGCATTAGCACGTTCTATTTGTGCTTGGCGCTCCTCCTCCGTAAGTCTTGGTTTTTTATTAGTATCAGAAGCATCAGGCTTATTATCCTTTACAGGCGTTGTTTTGCGTCTGCTATCCTTTTTATCTGCATTATCAACATCCTTAACAGGTACAGTTTCATTTTTTGCAGGTGTTGCTTGCTTAGCTGTAACCTCTTCTTTATTATCCGTAGTAGCTTCGGCTGCTTTACTGTCTGCTTTTGCTACTCTAGGTCTGCGAGCAGGTGTTGCTTTTTCTTCGGTAGCTGGTTTTACCTCTTCGGTAACTGCATCTTCTTTTACAACCACAGGCTTTTTATCAGCAGTTTTCTCTGTCTGTTTCTTTGCAACAGGAGTAGCTTTAACCGTTTTAGTTGTTCGTGTTCTTTTTGGTTTTACAGGCTCAGCATCAGTAGCTGGTTTGGTTTCAGCATCCGTTTCATCAAAAAGTGGTTTTATCACTTCTGGGTCGGCAGCCTGTTGGTCTAAAATCTGGTAAATTAAATCATCTTTTTTTAAACCTCTGTACTTGCTTATTTTTGCTTTTTTAGCAATTTCCTGAAGCTCAGGAAGCTTCATTTCTTTTAGTTCAGAAATATCAAACATTTATATTTTTGGTTAAATTTAGTGTAGTGTGTTCAAAATGTGGTAGGGTTCTTTTTTTGAAGGTATAACTATTCTTAGAATGAAGTAGTTGCGAATAGCTTTTGCAATAATACAAAATTTATTTATAGTTGCAATAGTATTTTTTAAAAAGAAAGCATATTTTTGTGGAGCAAATTTGCAAGAATGTTACAGAGAATACAAACCGTATATTTACTAATCGCTTTTATTGCATCAGGGGTACTTCCCTTTCTATTTCCGCTATGGATAGATGAAACTGGTGCAGATTATTATTTTTTGAATAATGTTGCTTTTATAGCCTTGTTTGGAGGTAGCACAACATTAAGCGCAGTAAGTATACTGATGTACAAAAATAGAAAAAATCAGTTTGTGATGGGCAGGCTGAACATAATATTAAATTTAATTTTATTAGGATTATTCGTTTACAAGTCGCTAAGCTTATCCGGAGAAACAGCATCTGAAAGTGGTGTTTCTGAGAAGGGTATTGGGTTGATTCTCCCTATTGTTTCTATCGTTTTTATAAGCCTTGCCAATAGGGCTATCAAGAAGGACGAAGAACTCGTAAAATCAGTAGACCGATTACGATAAACCTTTTAACTTAGTTTATTAGTGCGAAAAAAACCAGACTTTATAAGTCTGGTTTTTTATTTTACTACAATTGGTAAATTTATTTCTGTGTACTAAATCCGTCTTGAATGTACATAACAGCCACTTTCTCCGTTTTTGGTATAATAGCTACACAATACGGTGATGTTAGTGCCATGGTAACCGCTTGGTCTTTTTTAGGCTCAGTTGCTTTGGCTAATACTATTACTTTACTAGTATCGTCGCCATCAAATACTACTTTTTTAATAGTTACGCTATAACCACCATTACGCTTTTGTCCTAAAAATACTGCTATTACATTATTCTTAGTAAAATCAACTTCTGGCACATCGGCTACGTTAAGTTGTTTATAAAGCTGTTCCAGTTCTTGTTGGTTTCTTGCGGTTTGGTTGGCTGGTATTTCTCTACCGCCATGGGCTTCTTCTTTCAGAATTGTAAAGGGTAAACTGCCATTAGCATCTTTCTTGCTTTTGCAGCTTACTAACATACCTATTAATACCGTTAAAATTAATGCTTTTTTCATATTAGTTGTTTTAGTGCTTTTCTGTATAATCGTTCGTACAATGGCATCACGTTTTTAATATCAAATTCTTCTGCCACTTTTATAGCATTCGATTTAAATTTGTACAATACGTCATCATCAGAGAGTATTTCTATCGCTTTTTTCGCCATATATTCCGTATCGCCTACGTTGCCCAAATAACCTGAGTAACCTTCTCGGTTTACCTCGGGTAACCCTCCGCTATTGGTAGATATTACAGGAACGCCGCATGCCATAGCCTCGAGTGCTGCAAGACCAAAACTCTCGGTTTCCGAAGGTAGTAAGAACAAATCAGTATAACATAATATTTTATCTACCTCATCGCTATTTCCAAAAAAGATAACTTTATCGGTAATACCAAGCTCATCGCATAATGCCTCAGCAGGTTCTTTTTCGGGACCATCGCCTACCATCATGAGTTTTACAGACATGGTTTTCTGTATTTCGTAAAATATCTTAATAACATCTGGAATACGTTTAACTTTCCTGAAGTTACTAATGTGGGTTACTATTTTTTGTGCCTCGGTAGCCATAATGTGGCGGTGGCACTCTGTAGTAGTATCTACCCGCTTTCTATCTATTTCTATAAAATTAGGTATTACGGTAATATCACGTTTTATATCAAAAAGACGGTAGGTCTCATCTTTTAAATCTTGCGATACGGACGTTACCACATCCGAATGGTTAATACTAAAACTTACGGCTGGCTTATAGGTGGGGTGATTACCTACCAACGTAATATCGGTACCGTGCAGCGTGGTTACCATAGGGATATGTATGCCTTGCTCTTTTAGCATTTTTTTAGCCATATAACCTGCATAGGCATGCGGAATGGCATAGTGTACGTGCAACAGCTCTATACCATATAGTTTAACCATATCTACCAATTTACTGGATAGTGCTAGCTCATACGGTTGGTAATGGAATAATGGATATTCGGGCACGTGTACTTCGTGGAAAAATATATTAGGGTTTAATAACGCTAAGCGTACGGGTTGCCTATAGGTTATAAAGTGTATTTCGTGTCCTCGGCGTGCTAACTCCAAACCAAGTTCGGTAGCTACTACGCCACTACCACCAAAGGTAGGATAACATACTATTGCAATTTTCATAAATGGTATAATGAGGTAACGAATTTAATTAAAAAAAACAGGCTAACATTGTTTTTAGCTTTAATTAACGGATATAAAGCTATAGCAGTTTACGATTTTATATTAGCCTCGTAAGTAGCAATCCATTGTTGTGGTGTTACTTTGCGTATCAATTCGGCTATCAGCTCAAAAGGTATAGCCTCTGGTTTTTTAAATCGGATGCAACTCTTACCCATATCCAACTTGTACTTACTATGTTTAGGAAATTCTGCCACAAACCAATCCAACAACTCTTTATTGGCATAAATACCCATATGGTATAATGCAATAAAGTTTTTTTGTGAGGCTATATTTAAAAATGGTAATGGCATTTCGGGCTTGCAATGATATCCTGCGGGGTATAACGAATGCGGTACTACATAACCCAACATACCATAATTCATTTCCTCTTTAAAACCTTTAGGCAAATTTTCAAGAATGGTGGCACGCAATTTTTCCATAGCAGGTTTTCTGTCTTCTGGCAGTGCTTCCATATAAGCATCGGGTGTGGTAGCTGTAGATTGCATATTGTGTATGTTTTGGGTTTATTGCAGTATGCAAATTAATCTATAATCGACTCTTGTATTACTTTTTGTATGTCTTCTCTAATATCATTTTTAGAAAGCTTATTTACACCTGATTCTGGATAGGTTCTGTTGGACAGAAAAACATATATTATTTCTGTTTCAGGGTCTGCCCATGTCATCGTACCTGTAAAGCCTGTATGCCCAAAACTATCGAGCGATACACAACCGCAGGTGGGTCCTACATCATCAATTTGAGGCTTATCTAACCCCAGCCCCCTCCTATTACCTTCCTTACAGGCATAGCATACATTAAAGGCATTAAAAGTTTTCTCAGAAAAATAACGCTTACCGCCATAAGTACCTTTGTTGAGGTAGAGCTGCATTATTTTGGCAACATCCATAGTATTTGAGAATATGCCTGCATGACCGCCAACTCCATCTTGCATGGCTGCTGCCATATCGTGTACATACCCTTGTATGGTTTGATGGCGAAAATAAGTATCTATCTCCGTAGGCGGAATAATACACATATCGAACTTTCGTAACGGATTGTAAGTAGTGTACGACGCGCCTATTGGTTTGTAAAAATTGGTTTCGCTTAATTTGTCTAGCCTTTTACCTGTAACCTGCTCCAAATATTTTTTTAAGATGATAAACGTAAAATCGCTGTACTTGTACTTCTTTTTAGGAAGTAACTTGCTGTTGGCAATACGCGCAATAATGGTATCGGGGTAGTCCTTACGGATGTATAGATTTTCGGCTACTTGGTACGGAAAGTCGTGACTGTATGTTTTTCTGTAATACAATTCGTCTGGACGATTTAAACTATCCAGTGTTTTTTTGTAAAACGGTAACCAAGGCTTAAAACGCGCTTGGTGCAGTAGCATATCTTCTAACGTGATGTTCTTTTTATTGGTATTCGAAAATACTTTTAACATTTTGCCCAACTTGGTATTTAAGGTTAGGTTTCCTTTATCGTAAACCTGCATAAGACTGGGCAATGTAGCCAGTATTTTAGTGAGCGAGGCTACATCGTAAATATCGGAGTTTTTTACAGGCATGTCATTATCATAGGTATGGTAACCGAATGATTTTTGATAGAATACTTTTCCTTTACGTGCAACCAATACCTGAATTCCAGGCGTCATTTTTTCGTTAATAGCTCTGCTAGCAATTAAATCAATATTGGTTAGCATTGCAGCATCTACCCCTACATTATTTGGGGTAGTAAAACCCAAGCGTCCTAAACTTTTAGTAGCCAATCCGTCGTTAACCGTAAAGGCATCTCCTACAGATACAGGTATTTTACCTTTAGCACCTAATGCGCCAAAAACAATTTGCGCAGCCACCGTTTGGGCAATGGTGTTGTTTTGGTATGCTAGTACTAAACCATCTATAGCACTAAAATCTTTAATATCAAGTAAGCTATATGGTTTTGCAAATACGGTAAGTATAACCCGCTTTTGTTGGGCTATTGTATTTAGCCACATTAATTCTTCTTGAGTAAAATCGTGATTTTTCCATGCGCCATCAGGTTTATGATAGCCTATAATTACGGTGCTATAGGGCTGTAAATGTTCCATAAGGTGTTGGATATTCTCCTCATTTACCTCAGTAACTTCGGTATATTTTTGCAATGTAGTTAAATAATCCGAACCATCATCGTCACCCATTTTTACATAGGCTATCTTTTCGTTCTCTAAATGCTGAATGGGAATAAGTTGCTGCTGGTTTTTTAGTACTGTAACAGCTTCTTCATACAAGTTGTAACTTAAATCATCGAAATGATGTGCATTTAAATCATTATATAAATTATCGAGTATAATGGGTTTATAATTAGTAAGCCCTGCCCTGTATTTATAGGCTAATATTTTTTTTACCGAATAAGCCAACCGAGCTTCGGTTAAAATACCATTATCATAATAGGCTTCACGAAGACGCTCTATCGCTACAGGCACATTTTCCGAAAAAAGTAACACATCGTTACCTGCCAAAAAGGCTTCAAGGTCTATGTCGCCTGGCTCCATATAACTGCTAGCCCCTTTCATGTTTAAGGCATCTGTAAAAATAAGCCCTTCAAAACCAAGTTCTTTTTGTACAATATTGGTAACTACGTTGTATGATAACGATGTTGGGTAGTTGGGTTTTGGCTCTATACTAGGTACATTTAAATGTGCTACCATAATACTAGCTAGCCCTTCTTTAAAAAGCTCTCTGTACGGATAAAACTCTATACTTTGTAACCGTTCTTTAGTAAAAGGCAAATGGGGTAACGAGTGGTGAGAGTCGGTAGCGGTATCGCCATGCCCCGGGAAGTGTTTTCCTGTTGCGTATACACCTTGGCTTTGCAAGCCACGCATCATAGCCAGTGCACGCTTGGTAACATTAAATTTATCTTCGCCAAACGAGCGGTTACCAATAATTGGGTTTAGTGGGTTGGTATTAACATCTAACACAGGTGCAAAATTAAAATGAATGCCCATTCGGTTGGACTGTATGCCCATTTGCTGCCCCATAGTTTCTATTAAATCGAGATTTTGCACTGCACCCAACGTCATATTCCAAGGGTAACGGTACGTAGAGTCCAAACGCATGCTTAACCCCCACTCGGCATCAATACCTATAAATAGTGGTGTTTCTGATTGAGATTGGTAACGATTGGTTAGTTTTGCTTGGCGTATGGGTCCGCCCTGAAAAAAGATGAGTCCGCCTACTTTATATTTAGTTATTAGCGTATCTATACTATTTATGTGTGCCGAATCTTTATTGGAGTAGGCTGCAACCATAAACAACTGTCCTACTCGTTCCTCAAACGAAAAAGAATTGTATAAACTGTCTACCCATTGTTTTTCTGCTGGTGTTTTGTAATTGTTAAAAACCTTATCCTGCTGTGCAAAAATGAGCTGAATACTTAAGAGAAAAAATAATAGGATTAACCGCATATATAGTTGTTTTTATAAATAACAAAACACCACTACGGTAAAGCCATAATGATGATTTTAAATTGTGAGAGGTACTAAATGTACTACTTTTAAAAGAAACGGCTGTGCCAACTTTCACCAGCAGGAACTTCCCAAAAATCTTGCCATTCGCCTACTGTATTTACAAGATTATTAAATACAATTGTATCTGCGGTAACAGCTTTGTTTTTAGCCATCTTTTTAAAATCGAGAAGTGACTTGTGGGCAATGTGCTCACCCGATTTAAAGGTTACATTCATTTTATCCAGCAACGATATATCGTATTGCTTTTCTAGCTCTTGTATAAAATGTACCGATGCATCTATGGAGCAACCTGTAGCTTGCTGACCGTCCTGATTTACGGCAAGTATAATAAAACGGTTGTGTTTTGTAATAAAAGAGGCTTCTAGCCCTGTGCCGTGTGCAGCCCAATTATCTACAAAGGTTTTTAATGCCTCTTCAATAGCTGTTACTTCTGTATCCGAGAGCTTGCGATTGGATTGGTATATCCAAATTCGTGCATGCTCGGGTAATGTTTCAAATGGAACGTACATACGTTATTTTTTATAAATCTTGTGCATTGGCAATTAACTCAGCAACATCCATAACAGCAACATCTGCTTCGCGGTTTTTAGCCTTAACGCCATCGGTTAGCATGGTATTGCAAAACGGGCATCCCGCAGCAATTATTTCTGGCTGGGTTTCTAGTGCTTCCTCTGTTCGTTCTACGTTTACGTCTTTACTTCCTGGCTCTGGCTCTTTAAACATTTGTGCGCCTCCTGCACCACAACAAAGTCCGTTTCGGCGTGAGCGTTTCATCTCTACCAATTCGGCGTCTAATTTTTGTATCAAATCGCGTGGAGCTTCGTATATATCGTTGGCACGCCCTAGGTAACAAGGGTCGTGAAATGTAATTTTCTTTCCTTTAAATTGCCCGCCTTGTATGCTTAGTCTACCATCGTCTAATAACGATTTTAAAAATTCAGTATGGTGCACTACTTCGTATTTTCCGCCTAAGCCTGGATATTCGTTTTTTATGGTATTAAAACAGTGTGGGCAAGCCGTTACTATTTTTTTTACTTCGTATCCGTCCAGTACTTGTATGTTCATCATTGCCTGCATCTGGAATAAAAATTCGTTTCCAGCTCGTTTTGCAGGGTCGCCTGTACAGCCTTCTTCAGTACCTAATACGGCAAAGGGTACATTAGCACGATTTAATAGGCGTACAAATGCTTTTGTTATTCTTTTGGCTCTATCATCAAAGCTACCCGAGCAACCTACCCAAAATAATACTTCTGGGGTTTGTCCTTGTGCTAGCATTTCTGCCATTGTAGGAACTTTCAATTCTTCTTGACTCATATCCTTAAATCATTCATACCACAATTATTATTACTAATAATTATGCCGTTTTATTATTGTTCGTCTTTCCAGTTTAACCTATCCATTTGGTTGTACTGCCATGGTGCACCGTTGTTTTCTATATTCGTCATCATACCGTTTAGCTCGGCAGGTGCTGCACTTTGCTCCATTACTAGGTATTTACGCATATCCATGATAATAGAAAGCGGGTCGATATTAACGGGGCAAGCCTCTACACAACCGTTGCACGATGTGCATGCCCATAGCTCTTCTGGTGTTATATAGTCGTTTAGTAACGATTTACCATCGTCTACAAACGTACCTTTATTTTTATCGATATTCTTACCTACCTCCTCTAGCCTATCGCGCGTATCCATCATAATTTTACGTGGCGATAGTTTTTTACCTGTAGTATTTGCAGGACATTCCGATGTACAACGTCCGCACTCTGTACAGGTATAGGCATTCATAAGTTGTACCCAATTCAAATCCTGTACATCGCTTGCTCCAAACTTTTCAGGTACTGCTCCTTCTTCAGCAGGTGGGGCAGCAGCAAAGGGGTCAGCATTCGGATCCATCATCAATTTAACCTCTTTAGTAACGGCTGCTGAATTTTCAAACTGTCCTTTAGGTTTTAGGTTAGCGTAATATGTATTTGGGAACGCTAATAGTATGTGTAAGTGTTTTGAATAGTATAGGTAATTCATGAAAATTAAAATACCTATAATATGCAACCACCAAGTAATACGCTCCACCATAACTACGGTTTCTACCGACATTCCTTCAAATAGTGGTGCTATAAAGCTCGAAATCGGGAAAGCTCCTGCTTGTATGTAATGGTTGGCTCCTGCCATTTGTAAATGATAATCGGCAGCATTCATCGTTAGGAATAGTACCATCAATACAACCTCAAAATAAAGGATGTAGTTACCGTCGTTTTTAGGCCATCCTTTAAGGTCGTTATGTGCAAAACGCCATAGTTTTATTGCGTTTCGGCGTAACCAGAAAATTATTACAGATACTAGTACGGCAAAAGCCAATATCTCGAAAAAACCTATTAAAAAGCTGTAGCCTCCGCCTAAAAAGGCGAATACTCTGTGTGTACCAAACACACCATCAATTATAATTTCTAGTAATTCGATGTTTATGATAACAAAACCAACGTATACTATTATGTGCAGGAAGCCCGATACGGGTCGGCGTACCATTTTAGATTGCCCTAAGGCAATCATAGCCATGTTTTTCCAACGTTCGCTTGGGTTATCAGTTCGGTTTACATCCTTACCTAACTTTATATTACGCATTAACTTTTTTACATTCAATGCAAAATAGCCAAAACCTGCTGCGAGGATTAAAACAAATAAAATATTATCAATATAACTCATATTTACTATAAAGGTGACTGAATAATGCTAAATACAAATTTATTATTCCTTTTCAACATACGGTCTGTTTTTTCTGCCAAAAACGGAGAAATGCACATATCTTTTCGGATTATTCTTCATATCTGCCAATAATTCCTTCAATTCTTTCGATGCTCCATTTAAATTATCGTACATCTCTTCATCCTTAAGTAATTTACCCATAGTGCCTTTACCCGATTGTAAATCGGCAAGTAAATTATCTACGTTACCCATGGTATTTTCTAACTGGCGTACTGCTCTGGATAAATCTTCTGCATTGATAGAATCGGTTATTTGTGCAATATTGGTTGCCGCTTTATTCATGCTTTCAAACGTACCATCTATATTCTTTTCGTTTTTAGCTAACATTTTGTTTACAGAACGTGTGGTAGCACTAATATCGCGCATTGTATTACTTAGATTTTTAATAGCATCACGCAGGCTTGCTTTAGAATCAGAATCAAGCACTTCGTTTACATTTCTTAAAAGGCTATCTGCCGATACTACTGTAGCTTCTACTTTATTTTGTAATGGCACTAGCTTATCGCTCATTATCGAAAGCATGCCTGGCTCTACACCACTAGTAAAATAGTCGCCATCCTCAGCAGGTGTCGGGTTTTTAAAATCAGGATGTATTGCAATTTGCTTTCCACCTACCAAACTTGGGTCGTATAAAACAGCACTACTTGTTTTAGAGATAGAAAAATCGTTATTTTCTATTTGCATCGTTACTAACAAATGCCCTTTTTTCTCTGGAGCTATAGCAGTTACTTTGCCTATTACCAATCCATTTAATGTTACTGGTGCAGATGGCGAAAGCCCCTCTACGTTATCGTATACTACATAATACGTTTTATAGGAGTTAAATAAGTCTTTCCCTTTAAGAAAACTATACCCCCAAATAAATACTAGTACTGCGCCTATTACTAATATTGCCGTTTTTACTTCTCTAGATACTTTCAAAATATGATTATTTTTTTAACAAATGTAGGACAATAAAATTATTAATATGTGAATATTATTTTAAAGCTTCATTTATAGATATCTTTTTTCCGTCGCGAAAAGCCACTACAAATGCAGAAGGGAAACCCTTTAGTATGGCTTCTTCTTTTAGTTTTTTAGCTTTTTCGTAATTCATGGTTTCACCATAAAAGTATTTTATGAGGCTACCGCTAGGTATTTTAGATACCGATTCGAGCCCTTTAAAGTTAGATGGTTTGGTTTCTAAATCCCTACTACTTGCAGCAATTTGCACCCTAAAAGTTGTAGTAGTACTCGGTATAGCCATTTCAGGTGCTGGTATCTCATCAATTATTTCTGTCTTGTTTTCTTGTGGCTTTGCAACAATTGGT
Organism: Flavobacterium litorale; assembly: GCF_019613795.1. NCBI lineage: Bacteria > Pseudomonadati > Bacteroidota > Flavobacteriia > Flavobacteriales > Flavobacteriaceae > Flavobacterium > Flavobacterium litorale. Next base: position 1,948,781 of record NZ_CP080429.1, on the reverse strand, counting down.
TTTGCTTCTGGTTTTGGTTCTTTTACAGGTATAGGGTCTATGGTTTGCTGAATTATAGGTATATGGTATTCCTTTTTATACTCCTTTATGGCTTTAGCAATAGCATCTGATAATTTATTTTGTCCTGTTTCTGATTTTAAGTATTTTCCTTCTGGCATATGCGATAAAAACCCAAGCTCTATTAATATTCTAGGCATGTATACATTTCTAAGCACTAGGAAACCTGCTTGTTTTACCCCTCTGTTTTTTCTTTTGAGTGTATTGGTAAAACCGTCTTGTACTTTACTGGCAAGGTGTATACTTTGGTCTAGGTATTGCCCTTGCATTATCTCTAACCCAATAAGCGATTCTGGCTTATTAGGGTCGTAATCTTTATATTTTATTTGATAATCTTCCTCCAGCGTAATAACAGCATTCTCTTTTTTAGCTACCTCAAGGTTAGAGGCATTACGAGTAAGTCCCATTACAAAAGTTTCTGTTCCGTAGGCTGATTGGTTTACAGCACCATTACAGTGAATGGATACAAATATGGTTGCATTAGCATCATTAGCAATAGTAGCCCTATCGTTAAGCGGAATAAACACATCGGTTTTTCGGGTATATACAAGTTCTATCTCAGGGTCTTGTGCAAGCAATTTCCCTACTTTTAATACTACTGCAAGGGCAACATCTTTCTCTTTTACACCGTGGTACATTGCCCCAGAGTCTTTACCACCGTGCCCAGCATCGAGCACCACAATAAATTTGCTGCTGCTCTGACCGAAAGCCAGACCGCAAAACATAATAAAAACTAAGAACACAAGTTTTAATTTCTGGTGCATCATCATTGTACTATCTATTATTATTTCGTGTAAGTGTTAAATTGCAATATGTGATTTATTTTGCTAAAAATATTGTAAGTTTGACACTCCAAAAATTAAGCCATATTTTTACAAAAATAGTATTAAAACCGTTGCGTACAAACTTATTTCATATCGTTTTATCAGCAATTTTCCTGACAATGGCAGCTTCGGAAATAACGGCTCAAGAAATACCTGGAAAATCGATAGCAGTACCTGCTGAAAAAGAAGATGATACACCTGAGGAAGCTATCCCTGAAATTGTTACGGAATTGGAGGCGTTACCTACCGAAACAGCAGAGCAAGAGAATGATACGAATAAAAAAGCAAAATCGGGACTTGATGCTATAGTAAAACGAGCTGCAAAGGATTATGAGGAGCTTGACCAAGAAACAAAAGAACTTACATTATACAACGAAGCGGAGCTATATTATAAAGATATAGAGCTAAAGGCGGGTATAATTAGAATGAATTACGAAACGAATGAGGTTTTTGCGGGACGTATAAAAGACTCGTTAGGGAATTACACCCAACTCCCCTATTTTAAACAAGGGCAAAATGTTGTAGAGGCAGACTCGATACATTTTAATACAAAAACTAAGAAAGCACGTATTTGGAATTCGCGCTCCGACCAAGGGGAATTTAGGGTTAAAGGGGAAATTACAAAAAAAGTTAACGACTCCGTATACTATATTAAAGGAGCTCGTTTTACAACCTCTAAAAATATAGACGACCCCGAATATTACTTTTTAGCACGCAAAATAAAACTTGTACCAGGTAAAAAGGTTGTTATTGGATTTACCAATATGTACGTTGCCGATGTACCTACCCCATTAGCACTACCCTTTGCTTTTTTCCCGATGACGGACGAGGCAGAATCGGGTTTTATAGTACCTACTTTTGGCGAAAACAACAACCAAGGATACTTTTTACAAAACGGAGGGTATTATTTTGCTTTAAGCGATTATTACGACCTTGCTGTATTGGGCGATTATTTTACCAATGGTAGTTATGGGCTACGCTTTCAGTCCTCCTACGCCAAACGGTATAAGTTTACAGGTAATCTAAACATACGTTACGAAAATAATGTACAGAGTGAAAGGGGTTTCCCCGATTATGTACGCTCTACGCAATACAACATACAATGGTCGCACAACCAAGATGCTAAGGCAAACCCAAATTCACGGTTCTCGGCAAGTGTTAACTTAGGTTCCAGCCAATACTTTAGGCAATCGCAAAACCTAAGCAACGTGGGTGCAAGCCTTAATAATACACTACAATCGTCAGTATCATATTCCAAAACGTTCCAAACAGTACCACAGGTCAACTTTTCGTTAAGTGCTACACACAGCCAAAATACAAACACTGAGGTTATTAACATGACACTACCAACACTACAGGCTAGTGTAGACAGGATATTTCCTTTTGCAGCAGACGATGCTCCTAAAAAAGGATTAATAAAAAACGTTAACTTACAATATAACTTACGTGGTGAGAACAGGATTACTACTACTGACTCGTTATTTTTTAAACCGCAAATGTTTCGCGATGCACGCTCAGGGTTCCAACATAGCATCCCGATAAATACCAACTTTAAAATTTTTAAACACTTTAGTGTTTCGGCAGGTACAAACTTTCAGGAAACATGGGTATTTAATACTATAGATCGTTTTTATAACCCCAATACCAACGAGGTACAAACAGACGATTTAAATGGTTTTGATGCTTATCGTACCTATAACTTCTCGTCTAGCATTGGTACAACGGTATATGGTACATTTAATTTTGGAGAGGATAAAAAGCTGCAAGCCATTCGGCACGTAATACGTCCTTCACTATCGTACACCTATACACCCAGTTTTGAGCGTTATTACGATACCTACCAAATAGATGCTACAGGTACTGCCTATGAGGATTATACCCGTTTTGAAGGCGGTTTGTTTGGTGCTCCTGGTAAAAACTTTTCCAACAACATTGGTATTGCTGTAAATAATACTTTTGAGGCAAAAGTGAGAAATGATGATGAAACAGATGAAGAACCTAAAAAAATAATGCTATTAAACAACCTGAATCTTACTACGAGTTACAATATAGCTGCCGACTCTTTAGCATGGTCGCCATTACGGGTAACAGCAGGTACGGCACTGTTTAAGCAGAAAATGAATATTAACTTTGGTACAACGTTAGACCCTTATGCTATTGATAATGCTGGGCAACGAATAGATACCTACAATATTAATAATGGGGGTAGCCTGTTTAGAATGACGAGTGCTAACATTAATATTAACTATTCTTTCTCTAATAAAAATAACAAAGGTTCGGGGAAAGATAAAGATATAGACCAAACAGCAAGAAATGGTGGTCGTGAAGACGACCTTTTTGGTACTGCTACCGACCTTAGTGACAGGCGTACGAGTATGTTTGATGACGAAGAGGACGATGATGAAAAAGGCGATAAAACAGGTGGCACTTTTTACAATGCCAAAATACCTTGGGATTTACGGGTTGCCTACGCCATAACGTATTCCAACAACAATAGGCAGCGTAAAATAGTAGGTAACTCCATAATGCTATCGGGTAATATAGATTTAACCCCGCGTTGGAAAATGGGCTTCTCGTCAGGGTACGATTTTGTACAAAACGGAGTAACCTTTACGCAACTTCGTTTTGAGCGCGATTTATTAAGTTGGCGTATGGACTTTAACTGGGTACCCTTTGGCGATAACACGTATTGGGGCTTTTTTATAGGAATAAAATCGTCTGTACTTAGTGATATTAAATACGATAAGCGCCAAGTACCCGACCGCGTTTTAGGCAATTAATTTATTACAACACAATATGAAAAAAATTATTTTTACCGATAAAGCTCCTGCTCCTATCGGACCTTATAGCCAAGCTGTACTTACAGGTAACACCCTATATACATCGGGACAAATAGCACTACACCCTGAAACTGGGGTACTTATAATGAGTGATATTGAAACTGAAACTAAGCAGGTTATGGAAAACATGAAAGCAGTATTGGATGCTGCTGGAATGGATTTTAACAATGTTATAAAGGCTACTATTTTTATTAGCGACATGAACGATTTTGCACGAATAAATAGTGTGTACAGTACTTACTTTAACGAAGAAACCGCTCCTGCTAGAGAAACGGTTCAGGTGGCTTGCTTGCCTAAAAATGTAAACGTAGAAATTTCTATGATTGCTGTGCTATAGCCTGCAATAACAACTCGGCAGTAGCTGGATTGGTTGCTAGCGGAATATTATGTACATCGCACACCCGTATTAACATAGTAATATCAGCCTCGTGTGGGTGGCTTGCTAACGGATCTTTAAAAAAGAAAACCATTTGCGTTTTACCTTCGGCAACGCGGGCTGCAATTTGGGCATCGCCCCCTATGGGTCCCGATAGCATTTTTTTTACCTTGAAACCTGCTTTTTCAGCTTTACCGCCCGTAGTACCTGTAGCAATAAGGTTAATATTCTCTTTAACCAGAATTTCTTTGTTCTTGTTTAAAAATTGCACCATTTCGGCTTTCATACCGTCGTGGGCTATAATAGCAACTTCCATAGGTTTATTAATTGAGTTCATGATACTCTATAAGCCCATCAATAGGTCGGCGTAAAACATTCCCTAATGTAAGGTTATTTTTAGCCAACACTTCTGTTAATTCAGCCTTTAAATAAAACGCTATAGAGCCTACAAAGTGTACTGGTACTTCGTGCGCATTTTCGTACTGTGTAATATAATTATCTACAAATACCTGCATTGCGGTTGTTATAATGCCTTGTATAAAAGCATCATCTTTATGTTGTATTAAAAACTTGGCAAAAGTAGCTAAGTAAGCATTAGGGTTAGGCTCTTTATATAAGTTGTTTTTAATAACGTCTGGCTCCAAATTGTATTCTTGCTCAAACTTGGTAGCAAGGTGCTGGGGCATTTTATTAAAGTAATAAGCGCGTATTAAATCCCTGCCAAAGCGGTTACCGCTACAGTCGTCCATAGCGATATAGCCTAACGATTGTACTTTTTGATGCAGCAACTCGCCATCAAAATAACTACAGTTAGAGCCTGTACCTAGTATGCAAATAATAGCTTTACCATTGGTTGGGTTGGTGGCATAGGCTGCTGCATACGTATCTTCGTTTACTGAAACGGATGCATTGGGAAAAAATTCCTGAAAAATACCCGTCATAAATTTTTTCATCCTATCGGTACCGCAACCTGCGCCATAAAAAAACAGGCTCGAAACATCGTTACGGTTATTATAAATATCAAAACGGTCTTTAAGGCGTTCAATAGCTTCCTCTTTATTAATTACTTCGGGGCTAAGCCCAAGTGTTTGCGTGGTAAAAAGCCTATCGCCATTTTCATCTAGTGCAATCCAATCGGCTTTAGTAGCACCACTATCAACTAATAATTTCATAATTAAGTAAGGTTAGTTTTTAGTTATGTTTTATGAGGTATTTTAAGGGTTAAACAGGTTAACATTAACCTTGCATTAAGCAACGTATAGTAGGGAAAAATAAAATCCCGTAGTTCTCAATGAGAAAAGACGGGACTTAAGTGCAGTGTTTTATAACGATGCAACGTGTAACGAAAGGTCTACTAATTTGCTTGAGTAACCATACTCGTTATCATACCACGATACTATTTTAAAGAAGGTTGAGTTTAAACCGATACCTGCTTTAGCATCTATAATACTCGTGCGTTTATCCGAAACGAAATCTTGAGATACTACATCTTCTGTAGTAAAACCAAGAATACCTTTCATGTTTGTTTCTGACTCTTTTTTAAGTACAGCCATAATTTCATCGTAAGTAGTTTCTTTGCTTACTTTAACAGTAAGGTCTACTACCGATACATTAATGGTTGGTACACGCATTGCCATACCTGTAAGTTTTCCGTTTAATTCTGGTATTACTTTACCTACTGCTTTGGCAGCACCTGTACTGGCTGGTATTATGTTTACCGATGCGGCTCTGCCCGCTCTGTAATCTTTTTTAGAGGGTCCGTCAACTGTTAACTGTGTTGCCGTTGTAGCGTGTATAGTAGTCATTAATGCTTCGGCTATACCAAAGTTATCGTTAATTACTTTTGCCAATGGTGCAAGGCAGTTGGTGGTACATGATGCGTTCGATACTATAGTATCTGTAGCTTTTACACTATTGTGGTTAACGCCCATAACAAACATAGGAGCATCAGCAGATGGTGCCGATATTACTACTTTTTTAGCACCGCCATCTATATGCAATTGTGCTTTTTCTAGTGTTGTAAATATTCCTGTACAATCGGCAACTATTTCCGCGCCTGCTTCGTCCCATTTTAAACCAGATGGGTCTTTTTCGGCAGTTACTCTTATGCGTCTGCCATTTACGTATAAGTCGCCCTCTTTTACTTCAACATCACCATCAAAACGTCCGTGAACAGAATCGTATTTTAATAAGTAGGCTAAATGTTCTACATCAAGTAAATCGTTAATTGCTACTACTTCTACATTATCTCTTTTTATAGTTTCGCGGAATACAATACGACCAATTCTTCCAAAGCCGTTTATTCCTAATTTTAATTTTCCCATTTTCTAATTTTTGGTTTTTTATTGTTGTTATTTAAATGGATACAATATCCGAAACGCGTATAAGTTTTTTATCTATTTGCGATTTTCCTTTTACGGCGTGTTCTAGTGGAGTTAGTAGTATTTCATCTTTAAGTAAACCTACCATGTAGTTTGATTTTCCTTCGAGCAAGGTTTCTACTGCTTTTACACCGAGTCTGCTAGCAAGCACCCTATCAAAACACGATGGTGTTCCGCCACGCTGCATGTGCCCAAGGATAGATACGCGTACATCGTACTCTGGCATGTTTTCGTCTACGTAATCTTTAAGTTCAAATACGTTTTTACCTATTTTATCGCCTTCGGCAATTACCACAATACTGGATGATTTTCCTGATGCTTTACTTTTTCGTAATGAATCCAGTAATCTATCCAGTCCCATATCTTCCTCTGGGATTAATATTTCTTCTGCTCCTGCGCCTATACCTGCGTTTAGGGCTATGTGCCCTGCATCGCGCCCCATTACTTCTACAAAAAATAATCGGTTGTGGGAGCTGGCTGTATCGCGTATTTTATCTATAACTTCTACTACGGTATTAAGCGCAGTATCGTAACCTAATGTAAAGCTGGTGCCGTAAATATCGTTATCTATGGTGCCTGGTATACCTATTACGGGAAAGTTGTACTCTTGATTAAAAACGAGCCCACCAGTAAAACTACCGTTACCGCCTATTACCACAAGGGCATCTATGTTGCTATTGCGTAAATTATTATAGGCCTGCTCGCGTCCTTCTTTCGTCATGAAATCTTTAGAACGAGCCGATTTTAGTATTGTACCTCCTTTATTTATAATGTTGTTTACACTTCGGGCACCCATCTCTTTAAAGTCGCCTTCTATCATTCCCTGATAGCCTCTATAAATCCCGATGCAACTTACGTTATGAAAAGCACATGTACGCACTACTGCCCTAATAGCGGCGTTCATTCCTGGCGAATCGCCTCCAGAAGTTAGCACCCCTATCCTCTTAATATTCATAGCCATTTTTTACTATTTTATTGTAAAGCTAATAATTAAATGCCATTAATTTATTTATAAACCCCATGTATTAATAATACACTAACATTTCAAACGTTTTCGTTAATAAGTTTTTTCTGAGTTTAGTATTTTTAAGTAAAAAAGCAAGCTGTTTTTGGTAAAAACAACCTGCTTTTTTTGAGAGATATTTAATTTATATATTCTTAGTCTGTTTCGGGTATGCGTTCTGTTTCAGGAATGTTATCGTTAGTAGTGGTACTTCTTTTATTTCTGGTATGGGCAAATTGAATAAATTCTGGCGAAAGTTCCGAATCTGGTATTTGGTCGCCATTATTGTTATCACCATCTTTCTCCTTCTCGTTTTTACCAAACATTTTTTGCATAAACTCACGTAATGTATTAAAGTTAACCTCGTAGGTAAGACCAATACCTTGTGTATAACCAATACCCTCGCCTAAAAAGTTTACGTTATTTTCTCGGTTAAACACACGCCCTTTAAATGTATTCTGTTCATTTAATCGGATTTGTGCTTCGATGTTTCCTACTACTGTAGACTGATTTACACCGCCCACAGGTACACCTACCTGCCCGTTTATACTTATCCTATCGTTAATTTCGGTAGATAGTGTTACTCCCAATTGCGAGTTGGTTTCTACATAGGGGTTTTGCTCGCCCTGCACATAGTTTACTCCAATATCTAGTTTACTATCATCATCAGTAAACAAATCGTTAACTAGCCCACCCGCAGTTTCCAATAAAGGTGCCAACGCCATATTGTTGGTACTGTTAGGGCTTAAAAACCTACGTTGGTATAATAATGATAGTGCCTGACGCTGACGGGTATCGTCGTCGCTAAGGCGGTATTCTAAATCTGATTTTAATACTGAATTTGTTCTTGGGAAATTTATCTGGAAATCATTTTGGGGCTGCATTAGGTTACCGTTAATCTTTATAACCACCTCTACAGGTATATTACGGTTAAATGCAGGATTCTCCAAAAGCACCGATGGGTTTGCTTGTAGAGTATACACAGCATCTACGTTTAAGATGGCACGCGTAGGGTCGCCATTCCAACTTATGTATCCACCAGGGCGTGTGGTAAGCTGTTTATCAAAAAGTCCCGCATATTTAAAGTTATACACTCCTTTTTGTATGGTATAATCGCCCCACATGTTAAACTTACCCAGTGTATTAATGTTGAGCACTAAATTACCCTCGCCAGTTGCCGATATACCATGCCCCGTGTTTTTATCGATAATTATTTCGAGTTTGGCATCTGGGGTTACCTGTAGGTTAAACTCCATTTCGAGCCCCTTGTAATCTCGATTGTTCATATACGATGCATTAGTACCTTTGTTTAATTTTTCTTTAGGACTTAAAAAATGGATATACGGGTTTGCACCTGCGGCACCTGTATTGTTAATGGGTATTTTTATATCTGTCCCTTCTTCAGATTTTGCATTTACCTGTATTAATAATGCAGTGGTGGGGCCACTTATGTAAGCACTACCGTTTATAAAGGCATTGCCGTAAAAAAGGGCATCGTCCGAGTCTTCCGTATGTAGTGCTAATAACTTATCCGACTCTAATTTAAGGTCAAGCGCCCAATCTTTAAACATATTGTGGGTTACTTTACCTTTTAAATAGCCCGATGTACCAAACTCCGTATCGGTAAGTTTCGGGTTCCTAAATACTATAGTATTTTCAGTAAGGTCAAGTATGGCATCTTGTTCAAAATTATAATCGGTATTAAGATAACCTACTTTTAATCCTGCATCCTTAAGATAGAAGATAGCATCTATTTCTGGTTTTTTTACATTGCCCACAATTGCAGCACGCCCTGTAGCGGTACCTCTTATTTCTGGGAATATGGTACCCAAAAATATTTCGAGAAAACTAATGTCGAACGATGTAAAATCGGCATCTAATGAGAGTTGGGTTTGCTTGTCTACAATATCTATAGTACCCGCAGCATACAATCGTTCCTCATCATCTTTAAATATGGTGGAGCTTAAGTTAAAGCGTTGCAATTTTTTATCGCCGTATATCTGTAAATCCAAATCGCCCAGTTCATGGTCGTTCATCCTAAGGCTACTTATGGTTAGCATGGATTGTGGCTCGTATACGTCGTGGTCTTGCTTTAAGGTAATATCACCGTTTATGTTACCGCCAAACTCCAAACTATCTAACGATGGGGTAATTTTCTCTAGGGCTACATCGTTAAACGATAGTTTAATATCTTTATACGTAGAATCGCGTATAACGCCTGCAAGTTCAACTTTTTGGTCTTTGTGCGACATTACTATGTTATCAATAGTAAAATCAGTTAGTTTTTTATTGAATACTACCTTGTTATCTTTGGCTTGGTCTTCGTTAATGTACCATAAATAATCTTTAACGTTTACTTCCGATTTTTTAAACCCTACTACCGATTTATTGGTTTCGTCTATAGTATGGTAAAGGTTAATATTAAAATAATCTTCTGCTTTACTACCGCCTTTAAATTCCGAGCGTAGGTATAACGTATCGTTTTCAGTGACATTTACAAGACTAAAATCGGATATTTTGTATTTGTTGGTACGAAGGCTATCCATACTAACATAGGCATTATATAACGGGTTTTTGTTATTGATGTCTACTGATATGTTGTTGAAATAATTATCCTGGACAAATATGTTAGGAGAATCAAAGTTCAATATAAAATCACCTTTATCTGGATTAATTTTACCGCGTACTTTGGTATTGGCACCTACTATAACATCGGGTAACACAATACCTACAATTTTGTTGTATATGGTAAAGTCGAAATTAATAAACTGTCCCTCCTTTACTTTGTAAGGCGAGTAGTTGGTGTAGAGGCTACCTAAAGCATTTTCGACTACTTTTGGTACTTGGTTAACATCAAACTTACCTACTACTTTACCTTCTATAATATCGGTAGAGTTAAGGGTAATGGTACGTACATTATCTTTATCGAAAGTAGATTCTATAAAGAAGTTTTCAAAATAATAGCTATCACGATCGTTTTGGTACGATAAGCGCGACATTTGTAATGTACCTGCTACATTGTTAAGTGTACTACCTTTAGCGCGTAATCGTAAATCGCCTTTAAAAATAGATAGGCTATCGTTTTTAATAACATTTAATGCTACTAGGTTGGCATAGTCTACCTGAGCGTGGAAATCGAACCTATTGACTTTCTTACTCATATCCACCAAACCATCAAACGACATCATTAAATTGGGGTCGTTACTATCAATATCGCCTTCAAAATAAGGCCATTTCATAGTACCATCTACACTAACATTAGTATAGTTATAATTATTAAATACTAAACTTTGTACTTTACCTTTTAAGCTTGTATTTAACGATTCTTTATTAAAACCAACGCCATCTACAGCAAGGTGCAGCGTAGTGTTACTAACGGATTTGCTACCTACCATAGCACCTACATTAAAGCCTTTTAAATCTACAACACCCTTATAAGTAGCAATATCGGCTTGATTGAAGTTTTTTATGGATAAATCTGTCTTGGCTTCGCCAAGTTCAGAGATTATATATAAATCAGTATCTAAATCTTGTTTGGTAAGCGTTACATCGCCAATAAGGCTTACCTGCCCTAACCTGCCTAAGGGCTCAGGCAAAACTTTACCCAATACTCTTGGCATTATATGGGTTAGGTTGGTGTAGTTGGCTGTTACACGATCGAAATTACCATGCATATAAAAACCTGGTCCGTTTTTCTCGAAAAGGTGTCTAAAATTAACTTTACCAATAATTTCGCTGTCTTCAGTATTTAATAATTTTAAATCGTTTAGCACAAAATTATTTAAAGGTCCTGTAAATCGGGTAGCGAGGTAAAATTTCTGGTTTTCGCCAAACTCGTTGTAAAAATAATTAAGTTCGTTAGCAGCAACCGTAGCTTTATCGATATTAAAATCAAAATCGACTTTGTTTACAAAGTCTTTCATATCTTCGATAGTATAGCTTAACTTAAGATTACCTTTTAATGCCGACTGGGCAGTTTTTAGGTTCAAGTTATCCAGAATGATGTTTGATTTGGTATAGGTAAAGTCCCCTTGCAAATTTTCAATTACCAACCCCCTGTGGTCATTCATTGCCAAACGCTCTATCTCTGCCGTAATTTCAGATCCTTTGATATAAAAATCGTTTAGCGCACCATTTAATTTTGTAAAATCGAGTACAGTAGGGTTCTCGGAATTTTCATTAGTAAGTCTGTAGCGTCCGTTACTAACGTATAACGCATCACTCACCAAACGAAAAGTGCCATCGCTGGGTTTTCCAGTATCAAACGATTTTACAAAAATATCGAGGTTACTTTTATCTTCCCCTTTGTACGTTTTCATATGGAAATTAAGTGCTTCCGCACGAATAGTTCCAAACTGAAAGTTGTTTTTGGTAAGCTGCCTAAAGCTAATTACATTGGTTTGAATACGCTTGGCAGATATAAGTGTATCCTTATGGTGGTCGAGTACGAGTATGCCTTTTAATTTTACAGTACCAAAAAGTGATATTGCCACTTTATCAACCTCAATGTGTGTACCTAACTCCTCGTTGATACTATTGGTAGCTAAACGAGCAAGCTTGGTTTGCACAAAAGGTAACGACAGTGCAATGGCAAGCAATAACAATAACAGTAGTAGTATTACTACTGTACGTATAAATATTTTTTTAAATTTTTTGATACTGCTATTTGTTTTAAATTTGTACGATGGCAGTTGCTACAATTTTTAAGCAAATGTAGGCAATTTTACTGTTTATGAGGGTTGCCAAGCCTTTTTTTAGATTTCAAATACCATGCCTAATGATGACAGAAAAACCTTTATATATTTTAGCCATCGAAAGTTCGTGCGATGATACTGCTGCTGCTGTACTACAAAACGCTAAAGTACTTAGTAATGTTGTAGCACGGCAAGCCATACACGAAGAGTATGGCGGTGTAGTACCCGAATTAGCATCGCGAGCGCACCAGCAAAACATTGTACCTGTTGTAAATGTTGCGCTGAAAAAAGCAGGCATAACCCGATCGGAACTTAGTGCTATAGCCTTTACACAAGGACCTGGATTAATGGGGTCGTTATTAGTAGGGAGTTCATTTGCCAAATCGTTAGCATTGGCGTTAAACGTTCCACTTATAGCTGTAAACCACATGCAGGCGCACATATTAGCCCATTATATTGATGAAGATGGGTATAAAAAACCTACATTTCCGTTTTTAGGAATGACCATTAGTGGAGGACATACACAAATTGTAAGAGTAAACGATTATTTTGATATGGAAGTAATTGGCGAAACTACCGATGATGCTGTAGGCGAAGCCTTTGATAAAAGTGCAAAAATACTAGGTTTACCCTACCCTGGCGGACCATTAATTGATAAATACGCCAAAGAGGGCAACCCAAAAGCATTCCTGTTTACCAAACCAAAAGTAGCAGGGTTAAACTTTAGCTTTAGCGGATTAAAAACACAAATACTTTATTTTGTACAAAAAAATGTAGCTGAAAATCCTGACTTCATTGCTGAGAATCGTAACGATATTTGTGCCTCCATACAACATACCATTATTAACATCCTGATGGATAAGTTGAAATTAGCTGTAAAAGAAACAGGCATTACACAAATTGCCATTGGCGGAGGCGTATCGGCAAACAGTGGCATTCGTAACACGCTTACAGAAGCACAAACCAAATACGGTTGGACGTGTTACATTCCGAAATTTGAATATACTACTGATAATGCTGCCATGATTGGTATAGTGGGCTACCACAAATACCGTGAGCAACTTTTTAACGATTCGGCTGTAGTATCTAAAGCCCGAATAGCATTTTAATAGTATGCAGTTATTTTACAACCCCGATATTAGCAATGCCGATGCTTTTTTTACGTTTGACAGAGAGGAAAGCCGACACATTATAAAAGTACTCCGTAAAAAAGAGGGCGATACCATATACCTTACCAACGGAAGGGGAAGCCTGTTTGCTGCCGAGATAACTTTTGCAGCCGATAAAAAATGTACAGTTGCCATTACTACCGAGCAAACATCGGAGCCACTACCCTATTACCTGCACTTGGCCGTAGCTCCTACCAAAATGAACGACCGTTACGAATGGTTTTTAGAAAAAGCTACCGAAATAGGTATTAGCGAGATTACCCCTATTATTTGCGACCATAGCGAACGTACCGTTTTTAAAGCCGACCGTTTCGAGAAAATAATACAAAGTGCCATGAAGCAATCGTTACAGTATTATTTACCCAAACTAAATGCACCTATTGCCTTTAAAGATTTTATAGATAAAGAGCAGAATGGCTTGCAATTTATAGCCCATTGTGAGGAAACCAGTAAAAAACTCCTTAAAAAGGAGTTGCAACCTCAGCAAAAAACCACAATACTGATAGGACCTGAAGGCGATTTTTCTGCTAAGGAAATAGAAATAGCATTAAAACGTAACTATATACCCGTATCGTTAGGGAATACACGCCTACGCACCGAAACTGCCGCCATTGTAGCAGCACATAGTGTAGCGTTTGTTAATGAAGATTAATAGTTTGTTGTAACAGATTGCTACGTCGTTCCTCCTCGCAATAGCAATAATCTTATAGTATAGTCATCGCGAGGCACGAAGCGATCCAAATACCAATACAGCAATTATAAATAGCTTTCCTTATATTTACAATCATAATTTAACTCAGTAAATGAAAAAACTAGTATACATACTATTGCTAAGCCCTGCCCTACTCATGGCGCAAGAAATAGCGGTGCTAAAATACTCGGGCGGTGGCGACTGGTATGGTAACCCAACCTCGTTACCTAATTTAGCTAAATTTTGTAACCAGAATATCAATACCAAACTCAATTCAAAAACGGCAACGGTTGAAGTAGGTAGCCCCGACCTTTTTTCGTACCCCTTTGTACACATGACGGGGCACGGAAATGTTGTATTTAGCGATAACGATGTTACTAACCTGCGTAATTACCTTACATCGGGTGGTTTTTTACATATTGATGATAATTACGGTATGGATAAATACGTACGTAAGGAAATACAAAAAGTTTTTCCTGATAACAAATTAGTACAAATACCTACCAACCACGAGATATTTAAAGCGCCTTATGCTTTTCCGAAAGGAATGCCTAAAATACACGAGCACGACAATAAACCAGCAGAAGCTTGGGGTATTTTTATTGAGGGCAGACTGGTGCTTTTATACACTATAGAGAGCGACCTTGGCGATGGCTGGGAAGACCAAGAGGTACACAACGACCCTATTGAGGTGCGCGAAAAAGCACTAAAAATGGGTGCAAACATTATTAACTACGCTTTTACATATTAATGGGGCAGCAACTTAGCCACAACCAAACACCTTTTAGTAAACATACGTTTCCAATAACGTTAGTTTGCGATGGTATTACTTACCAACCCAATATAGGTTCGTTATTCCGTATTTGTGACGCTTTTGGTATACAGAAAATTATTTTTATAGGTAAAGATTTGGCACTTACCCCTCGTAAAATAAACCGAACATCGCGAAGCACACATTTACACATTCCGCATACGGTAGTGCAAACTACAGATGAAGCAGTAGCATACCTACAAGAAAACCATTACGAGTGTATTGGTTTGGAGATTACTAATAATAGTAAGCCATTGCACCAAGTAACTGTAAACCCTAAAAAGCCCATAGCCCTTATTGCAGGTAGCGAGGTTAACGGCATTAGCAATACTATTTTACAAACCGTACAGCAAACCGTACACATAACAATGTATGGCGAAAATAGTAGTATGAATGTGGTAAATGCTGTAGCTTTGGCACTTTACGAAATTACACGTAAAATGCAACAATAATAAATCACGTTAATTCAATTAGCGATATTTTTCATACATTCGATACTGAAACAAACACACCATGATTACATCTAAAACTATAGCAAACGGAATATTACGGGCACTTGCAATTGTTGTTGCATTATACCTATTACTCATGTTTGTATATAAAATACAATCGGTAATAACCTACATTTTCATAGCTATTTTACTTAGCATGATGTCTAACCCTATTATAGCATTTTTAAAAAATAAACTAAAGTTTCCGCATATAGCTGCGGTAATTACCGCCTTAGTACTGTTTGTATGTATAATGGCTGGCTTTATAATGCTTTTTGTACCTTTAATAATAACACAAAGTGAAAACCTATCGCTTTTAGATACTGTGAAATTAGAACAGGATGTTACTAACCTAATTAATCAGGTAAACACCTACTTTTCTAACCACGATATTGATACAGAGCAACTTGTTAAAGAAGCAGATCTTACCTCTAAATTAAATTTCAATTTTATTCCCGAATTTATAGATTCATTGGTTGGAATTCTTAGCGGATTTGGTATTGGCTTTGCATCGGTCTTATTCATTACATTCTTCTTTCTGAAAGATCAAAAACAAATGGATACAGCATTTAGAAAACTACTTCCTGATGCACATGAGGAGAAAATACTAATCTCCATTCGTAAAATAGACAATCTGTTAAGTAGGTACTTTATAGGGTTATTTCTGCAAATAACAGTGCTATTCATATTGTATCTCATTGTATTACTCATATTTGGTGTACAAAATGCCCTAATTATAGCCTTTATAACCGCTTTACTCAATATAATCCCCTACATAGGTCCGTTAATTGCAACCGTGTTAGTAATAGTACTTACTATGCTTGGGCTTATGGGGCCTGAAACACAAGGCGAAATGCTATCTACAACGCTATACGTTGTTATTGGGTACAGCATTGCACAGGTAATCGATAATAACGTGAGTGCGCCTATCATTTTCTCCAATAGCGTAAAATCGCACCCACTAGAAATTTTCTTGGTAATACTTATTAGCGGATTGGTATTTGGAATATTAGGTATGATTGTAGCCGTGCCTATTTACACCGCCATAAAAGTAGTAGCAAAAGAGTTTTTACCTAAAAATGCTTTTGTAAAAATGCTGACAAAAGATTTATAGTTTGAATCCTGATTTATTAGCACCCGAAATACAGCAGTATATTATTGAGCATACGGGCGAACCTATACAGCAACTCGCACTAAAAAAAAATCCATTTACTACGGTAGCATGGCGCGAAATAGTTAGCCAAATAGCATCTCGGCAAAAAGCAAAAGATAAACTCCCAACATGGTACAATACCAATGGCATTATATACCCCGAAAAAATATCGGTAGAGCAAACTTCATCCGAAATAGCAGCACAATATAAAGCAGAATTGATTTCGGGCGAAAGCCTCATCGACCTAACGGGTGGTTTTGGTATAGACGATTACTACTTTGCAAAACGCATAAAAAAGGTTACGCATTGCGAAATGAACACAGCGCTATCTGCTATAGTAGCTCACAATTTTAAAGTATTACCTGTTACCAATATTAAATGCATAGCAGGCGATAGTACAGCAACCTTAAAAGATTTAGGACAGCAACACGATTGGATTTACGTAGACCCATCGCGCAGGAGTGATAGTAAAGGGAAAGTATTTTTATTAGAAGACTGCCTACCCAATGTACCCCAATTACTCAATTTTTATTTTGAGTATACCAATAAAATAATGATAAAAACGGCACCCTTGCTGGATATTTCGGCAGGGTTATCAGAATTATCAGCAGTAAAAGCCATACATATTGTAGCAATACATAACGAGGTTAAAGAGCTGCTCTGGATTTTAGAAAAAGGTTTTAAAGGCACAACAACTATAAATGCAGTAGCAATAACAAAAGAAGAAACCAAAACGTTTAAAACAACCATTAATAACAATGCAGTAGCTACCTATGCCCTACCCAAACACTATTTATACGAACCCAATAGTGCCGTAATGAAATCGGGGGCGTTTACTGCTGTAAGTGCACAATTTGGTATTGATAAGTTACACCAGCATTCGCAACTATATACATCTGATAAATTAGTAGCATTTGCAGGACGACGCTTTATCATTCAAAATACCATACCCTACCAAAAAGCAGCAATGAAAGAGTACGTTTGGGGTAAGAAAATGAATGTAACTGTAAGAAACTTTCCGCTAACGGTTACCGATATAAAAAAGAAGTGGAAAATTAAAGATGGTGGCACAGTATACGCCTTTTTTACTACCAATATGCAGAACGATAAAATTGTATTACTTTGCGCCAAAATTTAAACAAATGAAACAGCTTTTTATATTATTCCTCATAGCTTTTAGTATAACTGCTACTGCACAAATGGATTGCGATTATAGTATCGAGAATACAGAAGAAGGCTCGGAACTTAAAACAACTACTGATTATTTGATGTACGAGAAGGTGTTTGGTGGTACTTCGCAATTTATCTTCTTTTCGCTTAGCAACAGTAATGGTACACCTGTTCTCAACTTTCAGTTATTGGCAAAAAGCAAAGGATTTCCGCAACTGTATTGCCTCGATAAAGCATCCCGAATATACCTACAGCTTACTAACGGTAAAGTATTAACACTTATAAATGCGTTTGACAAAAAATGTGGTGATTTGATGTATGATGAAACTGAGAAAAATAACATTAGAGTATTATCCAGTAGTTTTTTATTTACAAAGGGCTCGTTAGAGGAACTCGAAAAATCGACAATAACATTTATTAGAGTGAAATATACTACCGAGATGGTGGACTACCCCATACGTGCAAAATTGGATAGCGAAACCATGCAAAAGCAATATTTCCCCGAAAAATATTTTATGTATTACTTAAAATGCATCAAACAACAATAATTGTAGCATATTGAGTATTAAATACTTTAAATAAAGGTTATAAAAAAAATCAAAAAACCTTTAAAAATAGTTGCAGTTATTAGAATAAATAAGTTACATTTGCAACCGCAAAAAGGGTAAGCCTTTGCGCAAAAAGGAGAGGTGCCGGAGTGGTAACGGAGCAGATTGCTAATCTGTCGACGGGCAACCGTCGCCAGGGTTCGAATCCCTGTCTCTCCGCTTCTTTTCGGGGTGTAGCGTAGCCCGGTCATCGCGCCTGCTTTGGGAGCAGGAGGTCGCAGGTTCGAATCCTGCCACCCCGACTAAAAAGAACTATTTAAATCTTAACGATTTAGGGTCGCATAGCTCAGCTGGATAGAGCACCTGCCTTCTAAGCAGGCGGTCGCAGGTTCGAATCCTGCTGCGATCACGATTTAAAAGCCTTGAAAAATCAAGGCTTTTTTATTTTCAATACTTCCCTAAAATTTATTTCAATACATTTACTTTAATAAAATGGATTCTCCTATAGTTAAAATCTCAATGTAAACAGACTTCAATTGCTGTAAATGATGAAAACAAATAAAATTATCTATTGGATTGCTACTAGCCTAATGTGCTTACTTTTTTTGTATAGTGCATCCATGTATCTTTTAAAGTACGAAATGGTAAGTGGCTTTTTCGTAAATCTTGGCTTCCCAACGTGGCTAATATACCCATTAGCGCTATTAAAAATTGCTGGAGTAATTACCGTATTAACCAAATGGTCGCACTTTTTAAAAGAGCTAGCTTATGCAGGCTTTCTGTTCGATGCTATTTTAGCATTAGCTGCACACCTAATGGTTAAGGATGGCGCACACATAACAGCAGCCATAGGCATTATACTTATAGCTGTTTCGTGGTATTTTGATAGGAAAGTATATCCAAAACAATAAATAGCACCAAACATTTCAAAACATAAAAAATACAATACATGAAAAAAATTTACTTTACACTTTTAATTGGACTAACTGTATTTTCGGGTATTGCCCAAAACACAAGCAATAAAAACGAAAAACACCTAAAGGAGTTATTAACCATAATGCAAGGTAATTATACATCAGAGAAACAATCTGTTGCCGATACTACCTATTATAATATCTCATTACGTATGGTTCCTATCTGGGAGAATCGAGAAGGGAATTACATTTATGTAGAACAAGCATTATATACAAAACAAGATAAGCCTTATAGGGTTCGTATTTACAAAGTATCGCATTATGGTAATGATGCCTTTATTAGCGATATATATACCATTAAAAACGAAAAAGAATGGATTGGTAAATGGGGTACTCCCGAAGCTTTTGATGCACTACCATTAACCAACATTACTTTAAAAGAAGGTTGTGGCGTAGTATTAAAACGCGTTGCAAAAAATAAATTTGTAGGTGCTACAGGAGAAAAAACTTGTAAAAGCGAGTTATATGGTGCTAGCTATGCAACATCGGAGGTAACGGTACTACCCAACCAGATTATATCATGGGACAGAGGTTTTGATGATGACGACGAACATGTATGGGGTGCAGAAAAGGCAGGTTATATTTTCGATAAATTATAATCGTTCTCTCCCTCACAGCAAAACACACCTAGTTTCAAAATTAGGTGTGTTTTGTGTTTTAATACTGTTGACATCCGTTTTCTAAAGAGCACAAAATATTCGTCATTCTCAAAAAGTTGCGGTGTTTAATCATTATTTTTGAATACTTTATTTCAATACGAAATAAAAATCATTAATTTCGCAATATCAACAAACAAAAGCAGATAAAAATGAGTAATAAAAAAGTAGTAATCGTTTCGGCTGTACGTACGCCAATAGGTAGTTTTATGGGTGCATTATCAACAGTACCTGCTCCAATACTAGGTGCAGCAGCCATAAAAGGTGCATTAGAAAAAATAAACCTTGATGGTGCTATGGTAAACGAAGTTTTGATGGGTAATGTAGTACAGGCTGGCGTGGGTCAGGCTCCTGCAAGACAAGCGGCAAAACATGCTGGGCTTCCAGACCATGTGAGTGCCACTACCGTAAATAAAGTATGTGCATCGGGTATGAAAACCGTTATGCAAGCAGCCCAAAGCATTATGTGCGGCGATGCTGATATTATTGTAGCAGGTGGTATGGAAAACATGAGTCTTATCCCGCATTACACACACATGAGAAACGGTAGCAAATTTGGTCCTGTTTCGATGATAGATGGTATGCAGAAGGATGGACTTAGCGATGCTTACGATAATAACGCTATGGGTGTTTGTGCAGACCTTTGTGCTACAGAATATAATGTTACAAGAGAAGAGCAAGATGCCTTTGCAGTACAATCGTACGAGCGTTCTGCTAAAGCTTGGGATGCTGGTAAGTTTGATAACGAGGTTGTTCCTGTAGCAGTACCACAACGTCGTGGCGAACCTGTTATGGTTACTAAAGATGAAGAATATACTAATGTAAAATTAGAGAAAATACCTGCACTACGCCCTGCGTTTACAAAAGAGGGTACAGTAACGGCAGCCAACGCATCTACTATAAACGATGGTGCAGCCGCATTGGTATTGATGAGCGAAGAAAAAGCAAACGAACTTGGCATGAAGCCATTAGCCTACATAAAATCGTATGCTGATGCAGAACAAGAGCCAAAATGGTTTACCACATCGCCCGCCAAAGCATTACCAAAAGCATTAGATAAAGCAGGTATTACTAAAGATGATGTTGACTTTTTTGAATTTAACGAGGCATTCTCTGTAGTAGGTATTGCAAACACCAAAATATTAGGTTTAGATGCCGATAAAGTAAACGTAAATGGTGGAGCGGTATCGTTAGGGCACCCATTAGGATGTTCTGGTGCCAGAATTATCGTTACATTACTTAATGTATTAGAACAAAACAATGCCAAAATTGGTGCAGCAGCTATCTGTAATGGTGGTGGTGGTGCATCGGCAATTGTTATTGAAAGAGCATAAACTTGTTATTAACTTAGGTTAAAACAGCAATAGTATTTGGCGTTGCTTCAGAATTAACTACTATATTTGTGGTTTTACGATGAGGCAACGCCAATTTTTTTGTTGCGCACCAATACAAAAACAAAAAATAAACAGTTAATTATAATGATGTTTGGTATTTGTAACCTTGCTATTGTACCCCTTCGGTTGGAGCATTCTGACCAAAGTGAAATGACATCGCAAGTATTATTTGGAGAACATTTTAAAGTTTTAAAGCAAAACAAAAAATGGTCGTATATTCAGCTAGCATTTGATAGCTATACTGGATGGATAGATAACAAACAATACAAAGCAATATCCGAAGCAGATTATAATCAACTGGAAAAAGTTCCTGCCGTATTAAATGCTGATTTAATAGAGTATATAACAGCACCTAACAATCAGTTGCTTGCTGTACCCATAGGCACATCATTATCATTTTTAGATAACTCCAATATAAATACCGAAAATTATAGTTTTGAAGGCTTAAAAACTACAGGGGTAACCAGTAAACAACATTTGTTGCGTACCGCCTTTATGTACCTTAACGCACCCTACCTTTGGGGTGGTAAAACCCCTTTCGGGATAGATTGTTCGGGCTTTACACAAATGGTATATAAACTAAACGGTTATAAACTGCTACGCGATGCATCGGAACAGGCAACACAGGGTGAGGCATTAAGTTTTATTGAGGAAAGTGAACCTGGCGATTTAGCTTTTTTTGATAACGAGGACGGTGCAATTATACATGTAGGCATTATAATGGAAGATAACTACATTATACATGCGCATGGTAAAGTTCGTATTGACAGGCTAGACCATTTGGGCATTTACAATGTTGATACACAAAGGCATACGCATAAACTGCGCGTTATTAAAAAAGTAATCTGATTGATGTAAGGCAACTTATTTTTAAGATGTACAACTTATACCTAAAATGGCTATAGCATAATCAAGGTAAGATAATTGTGGGAATTTAATTCAATAGTTTAAATTATTTTTTGCTGATGAATAACGCAATTGAATCTCCATCCTTGCTATTATTCAGCTTATCAGCCTTCATCTTATAATCTGATATATCATTTTTAGAGAAAATCGATTTTTTGGGGTTTATAGCATACGATTTATCATCCATCAATGGAATATCTCTACTATATTGCTCACTTCCCCAAAACTGAAAATCCGATGAGTCATAGATTATATTATCAACTTTTAAATTTGCATTTTCAGTAAGTATATCGATACTTTTTAAAGAGTGCAGAAAAAAATGTCTAGGAGCATCTAATTGTACCCAATTTTCACGATAATGTTGCCAAGCATACGAAGAAGAAGTAGGAATCCGTATAAGGCAAACCCCTTTTTCTGTAAGCAAATTAGCTATAGATTTTAAGGTATCTAAAGGGTCAGACATATGCTCAAAAGAATGGTGAAGCATAATTAAATCCCATTTACCCTCTGTTTCGTGAATTGTCTGCTTAACAACCCGAACACCATTAGGATACTCTATACTATTTTTTATAAAAGGATCTACACCTAAAACTTTTTCAATGCCAATATCTTTTAAATCACATAAAAAACGTCCGTCTCCACATCCCAAATCTATTATTGATGTTTTTTTTGTGATTGGTAAGTGTGAAAGAATACGAAAAACGTTATTAGGAAAATAATTGTATACTATTTTACCTAGATAGCTATTATTAAAAACAGCAAATTTATTTCGTTCTTTCTTAATTAGGTTTTTAATGAAACCTCCAGAGTCTTGATTAGATGAAAAACTATAGTAATCTGTTGGATAATGTGGCGACATATCATTTGGAATTGTTGCTATCTGCAAACATTCGCATTGATTGCATTGAAAGTATTTGAACTTCTCCCTTGATCCAAACATCATCTCTCTTGCCTCGTATGTTTTATTATTATCCGTATTTTCACAAACCCTACAGGTCATACATAAAATGTTTTATTGTTATAATTTAATTTTCAGAATATTTTATATACCTAACTTTAAGTTTACAAACATAGCCATATAATTCTGAAAAGTGGGTATAGTTGATTTCAATATTAAGTATTATATTTAATTAAATGATGTACTCCTATACAGTATTTAATACTTATATATTGAACTCATTTTTTTTGTGAGTTTATTAATTAGAAAAAAGCATATCTTCAATATTTAACTATATTTGGTTTATGCCAATACAAATAACAATACCCAAACCTTGCCACGAAAACTGGGAAAAAATGACACCTAAAAAGGGGCGTTTTTGTGCTTCCTGTCAGAAACAGGTACATGATCTTACTAATTCATCTGATAGGGAAATTGCCAGAATACTGAATAAAGAAAAATTAGTATGTGGACACATTAAACTTGAACAATTAAATCGTGACCTAATTATACCCAAAGAAAAAAAGAGTTTATGGTTAGCGGCAGGCGCAACAATAGTATCTTTTATCGGGATTGGTACAAATGATGTTTGGTCACAAGAAACGATACAAACAGAAGTACACGAAACTAATGGCAAAACAAAAATAAAAAATGTAGAAATTGTTCCTGAAAAAGACAATATTATTACTGGTATAGTTTCAGATCAAGTAGGAATGATTCCAGGAGCTACAGTAATAAATAGAACAACTCATCAAGAAACTCAAACAAATATCGATGGTAAATTTACAATTAAAGCGGTAAAAGGAGATATGATTGAAATAAGCTATGTTTCATTTTCAACAGAGCAAATAGTTATAACCGAAAAGACAAATTATAACATATCTCTTGGAGTTATTTTGATAGGAGAAGTAATTATAGAAAGAACATTTTTTGGACGTATTTTCTACTGGATGGGTAACATATTTAGATAGAGGTTAAAATAGGTAAAAACAAAAAACGCTCCGCAAATTGCGGAGCGTTTTTCTATTATCTATAATCTCTTATCTAAAAATCTAGAAGATTATTTTACTTCTTCAAAGTCAACATCTTGTACTTCATCGTCAGCAGCACCTTGCTCTCCTTGAGGCTGTGCTTGTTCTGCACCACCTTGAGCACCACTTTCTGCTTGTGCTTTATACATTTCTTCCGATGCGTTTTTCCAAGCTTCGTTTATCTTGTCAAGTGCAGGCTGTATGGTAGCTACATCTTTAGTTTCGTAAGCCTTTTTAAGCGCTTCCAATGCTTCTTGTATGGGTTGCTTATTAGCATCTGATAATTTATCACCAAACTCAGCAAGTTGCTTTTCGGTTTGGAAAATCATACCATCAGCCTCGTTTAGCTTATCAACTTTCTCTTTTGCTTCTTTATCTGCTTCAGCATTAGCCTCCGCTTCGCTACGCATTCTGTCAATTTCTTCCTGCGTTAATCCTGAAGAAGCCTCGATACGGATATCATGCGATTTACCTGTTCCTTTATCGGTAGCTGATACCTTAATGATACCGTTGGCATCAATATCAAACGTTACCTCAATTTGTGGTACACCTCTTTGTGCTGGCGGAATACCATCTAGGTGGAAACGCCCGATAGTTTTGTTATCTGTAGCCATTGGTCGTTCACCCTGTAGTACATGTATCTCTACTGATGGCTGATTGTCTGCTGCTGTAGAGAATACCTGCGATTTTTTGGTAGGTATGGTTGTATTGGCTTCTATAAGTTTCGTCATTACACCCCCCATAGTTTCAATACCTAATGATAGTGGCGTAACATCTAAAAGTAATACATCTTTTACATCGCCAGTAAGTACACCACCTTGTATTGCTGCTCCAATAGCAACAACCTCGTCTGGGTTAACTCCTTTTGATGGTTTTTTACCAAAGAATTTTTCTACTTCATCCTGTATTCTTGGCATACGTGTAGAACCTCCTACTAATATTACCTCATCAATATCTGATTTTGATATTCCTGCATCTTTAAGTGCTTTCTCGCATGGTAACATTGATCGTTTTACAAGCTCGTCTGCTAGTTGCTCAAATTTAGCTCTTGTTAATGTTTTTACTAAGTGCTTAGGTCCAGATGCTGTAGCAGTAACGTATGGCAGGTTAATTTCGGTTTGTGTAGAAGACGAAAGCTCAATTTTTGCTTTCTCAGCAGCTTCTTTCAAACGTTGTAAAGCCATAGGGTCTTTACGTAAGTCAATACCCTCTTCACTGTTAAATTCGTTAGCAAGCCAGTCAATAATTACTTGGTCAAAATCATCACCACCAAGGTGCGTATCACCATTTGTAGATAGTACTTCAAACACACCATCGCCTAACTCTAGTATAGAGATATCAAATGTACCACCACCAAGGTCATATACAGCAATTTTTTGGTCTTTACCAGCCTTATCAAGCCCGTATGCTAGTGCAGCAGCAGTAGGCTCGTTAATAATTCTTCTTACTTTAAGTCCTGCAATTTCTCCAGCCTCTTTAGTAGCCTGGCGCTGTGCATCGTTAAAGTAAGCTGGTACAGTAATTACTGCTTCTGTTACAGTTTGCCCAAGATAATCTTCGGCAGTTTTTTTCATTTTCTGGAGGGTCATTGCACTTAACTCCTGTGGTGTGTATAAACGACCATCGATATCTACACGAGGCGTATCATTATCTCCTTTTATAACTTTATAAGGTACGTTGCTTACTTCTTTACTGCTTTCTGAGAATTTATTTCCCATAAAACGTTTTATAGAAGATATTGTTTTTGTAGGATTGGTCACCGCCTGTCTTTTTGCAGGATCACCAACCTTGATTTCTCCGCCTTCAACAAAAGCAATTACTGACGGGGTAGTTCTTTTTCCTTCAGCATTAGAAATTACCACTGGCTCTCCACCTTCCATAACGGATACACACGAGTTGGTTGTTCCTAAGTCAATTCCGATTATTTTACTCATTTGTCTAAAAGTTTTATTTCTGAATTTGTTATGTTTCTATTTAAACTCGCTTACTAATAGTCAATCACTATGCCAACCAACTAAAACATTATGAAATGACAGTTTTATATGACAAGCTGTCATTTTTACATAAAAGGACACCTTAAATTTTAATAAATCGTTAAATTATTACTATATTTATGTGCGGTTTAACTTATATAATACCATATTATTTGAAAATTAATACAGAAATGATTATTTTATTAAAATATTGATTTTTAACGATGTTTTTTAATTATATTTTAAATACAACATGGTGCTTTTATAAATTTTAAGCTGTTGGGCTTTTGTAGCTTATTTTCGAATTCGGGGAATTCTCTATTTATTATTGTTTAATGTAATACATATTCTAATTAGGTATATCAAACCTTAGCAATAGGAATGATACGCGTACGTACAACCGATAGTAATTTGTTGTAGCATGAAAAAGCAAATTAGTTACATAATGTTAGTTGATGATAACAAAATTGATAACTTTTTTCATGAAAGAGTTATTAATAAATACTATACGAGCATAAAAGTTATTGTTAAAGAGTGTGGTGCAGAGGCATTACAGTACCTCTCGGATACTACTAATAGAAAACCTGACTTTATATTTTTAGATATTAATATGCCCGAAATGAATGGTTGGGAATTTTTACAACATTATCAAAAACTAAACATACCAACGTCTAACAGTTTAATTGTTATTATGACCAATCCCTATAGCCAGTACTATCAAAAATCGAGAATGTTACCTAAAGGAATAAAATTTCAGTTTGGAGAAAAACCTATAACCAAAGAGTTACTGGATGTGTTTTTTGATGATACGTAAAGCAAAGATTGAAGCCCTATTTTTTTCCATTCATCGATAAATATAAACAACTTAACTATACTAAAGCTCGCTTCAGCGACTTTTAATTATTTACTCCACTATATAATAGTACATTAAAGCTATTTTATATTGTTATACAACACCTCCCTTACACCAACTAATTTATTTATGAAAAAACTATTATCAGGCGAAAGAATAAAACTCTCCAACTTTCTTTCTTTAATTGTACTACTAGTTACCAGCTTAGTAATTTTAGGATGGTTTTTACATGTTCCTTTATTAAAAAGCGTAAAGCCCGATTACATTTCGATGAAATTTAATACGGCATTATGTTTTATACTAACAACCATATCAATACTAATATCACTTAATAAACCTCGATACTTTAAAGATTTTGCAGTACTACTACATATTATTGTTTTTACAATTGCAGCAGTATCCTACTCGCAAGAATTGTTTTCGTTTAACGCTGGCTTAGACGAATTTTTTATATTGGATAGAGAAGCTACCGCCGCCAGAGAAAAATATCCTGGTAGAATGTCGCCCATTACAGCCATACTGTTTTGTATAATGGCTGTAGCATTAAGTATAGAGCGGTATGCTAAAAAATATAAACTAATAGCCCAATACCTTTTCCACTTTGTAACACTAGTTGCCTTTATAGGTGTTATAGGCTACATATTTAATGCACCTCAATTTTATACTTTTTCGTTTGTTACCTCTATGGCAATACATACTGCAAGTAGCTTTCTCATTATTTCGCTCGCAGCATCATTAATCAATCCAAACTTAGGTATTAATGGTATTTTTCATGGTAAAAGTACCAGCAAAAAAGTAGCAAAACGCCTTTTTGTACAAATCTCGGCATCTATTATATTTTTTACCTACATACGCTATTTACTATCTTATAAATATAAATATATTGATAACGAGTTTAGTATTGTGGCACTAGTTATCTGTTTTGTATTAATTAGCTTGTTTATTATTAGGCAGGCAACCACTATTATTGAAAATGAAGACAAGGAACGAAGAATTGCTGAGGAGTACTTTAAACTGGTAGTAGAGTCGGCACCTAATGCACTTTTAATGTATGATAATACAGGCACAATAAAACTAGTAAACGTGCAAGCAGAAAAAATGTTTGGTTATAACAGAGAAATTTTTGAGGACAAAAAAATACAATTATTTTTACCAGAATTACTAACCAATGCCGAGATGTTAATAATTTTAAAAGATAAAGGTTCCTTAAAAAATATTAATATTCGAAGTGACAGTTTTGGTATAAAAAAAGATGGTACAAAATTCCCTGTAGAATTTGCACTAAACCCGATAAGACAAGGAGATGGTGTAATGATGATTTTAGCATCGGTTATGGATATTACCGAGCGCAAAAAACAAGAAACCATTATTAGCCAACAAGTTATAGAGCTACAACTTAAAAATCAGGAAATGGAGCAATTTAATTATATTGCTTCTCACGATTTACAAGAACCCCTACGAACAGTAGCTAATTATATAATGCTATTGGAAGAGGACTATAATGATGAACTTAGCGATGATGTTAAAGTACACCTAAAAACAATGAATTCTGCTATAACACGAATGAATCTTTTAGTACGTTCGTTACTTGACTTTGCCCGATTGGGGAGAGATAAAAAATTGATTCTTGTTAATACTGGCACCATTGTTAACGAAGTTATTACCGACTTGGGGAATCTAATAAAAAATGCAAACGCCACTATAACTATGGATAATGAACTGCCTATGTTTTCGGGTTACGAAACGGAGCTAAGGCAACTATTTCAGAATCTTATAAATAATGCCATAAAGTTCAGAAAAAAAGATTGCCCTGTAAAAATTAATATAGGGCACAATCAATACGGCGAATTACATGAATTTTATGTAAAGGATAACGGAATAGGTATAGAAAGTAGATATAATAAAAGAATTTTTGATATTTTTAAAACATTAAATAAAAATACTGATTTCGAGGGGCACGGCATAGGACTTGCAAATTGCAGAAAAATAGTAGAAATGCATGGCGGAAAAATATGGGTAGAATCTATAGTGGGCGAAGGAAGTACTTTTAAGTTTACAATAAGAAATAATTTTTACAATAGCAAAATCAAACAAAAATGAGACAAGTAAAATGCATCATGTTAGTTGATGACAATAAAAGTGATAATTTTTTTCATGAAAGAGTAATTCTAAAGTGCGGAGCTGCAGAAACTGTAATAGCAAAGGAGTGTGCCGAAGAAGCATTGAGTTACCTAAAAAATAAGGCTAATAATGATGCTGATCATCCTGATATTATACTATTAGATATTAATATGCCGGGTATGAATGGGTGGGAGTTTATTGAAGAATATGAAAAATTGGATAAAGATTTACAGTCTAAAATGATTGTTGTAATGCTAACTACATCAGAAAATCCTGATGATTATGCTATGGCTAAAAAACACGATATTCTTGCAGATTTTAAAACCAAACCGTTAACAACTGAAATGCTTGAAGATATTATGAAAAAATACTACGAGGCGATAAGCTAAAGCATTTTAGGTAATACTTGCCCATAAATATTATTTTTGCATGGGGATTAGGGATGATTAAAAGCCTAATCTACCAAAAATAATGCGTTACTAAATAGTAGATTTCCGTTTTCCCAAAATCCGCGGAATAACGGATTATCTACCATGTAAATTACCTGCCCGCTACCCTTTTGCTCTACGGCAAAGGTTACGGTTTGTGCTAACTTCTTTTTAAGCTTGTGTCCTATAAAACCATAACTTTTATAGTTTGTAGGAACATAAATTACATTTTGTATCCCTTTTACTAATTGGTAGTGTGAGGCACTTGTTTTTAGGCTGTAGTAACTAGTACCCAACCCGTAGGATAATGGATGGCTTGCATCGATAACATTTTCTACAATGGCACCAGATACAGCGTTAGAAATAGCCCTACGTTCAGAATTTCGATAATCTAAAAATCGTTCATTTAGCATTTCAGATTCTATTTCGGTTGTTACTTGGGTTTTATCATCGCCATCAGCAAATTTTGTTAGGCTATACCCTTCGGCATCCTCAAACAAACGGAGCGCACCACCTATGGCAATAACCTTTCCGCCATCGGCAATAAAAGTGGCAATAGTTGCTTGCTGAGGTTGCGTTAAATTATACCTGCCGTCTGGTAGTATAAGGGTATTATATGATTTGAAATCGATACGATTAAAATTTTGTATAGTAACAATACTCAGCGGATAATTAATAAGTTGCTCCATATAAAACCATGCTTGTCCAAAATCGGTGGGGCTAATGCCATTACCTGCAAGTAGCATTACCTTAGGGGCTTGCAATAATGTATAATATTCGCCACCCAAATCAGCTCCTTCAACAGAAAAACCACTTTCAACAACTTCAAAATCAGGTTTATCTGCTAAAAATACGTCCATTACACTTTCAAAGCTAGCAACATGCTTATTATCACTCTTAAGTACAATTAAATCGCCAGCAGCAACACGAATACCACTAAAAAGTGATGCCTTGCGAGCAGAGCGAACTTTAATTTTATTTTTATGCAATAAGGCTAGCACTTTTACCGATGCTCTGCCATTCCAAGGCACATAATAGGCATATACATTGTCATATTCCAATTTACCTTTATAGGTTACTTCTTGCTTTGTTTTTATATTAATAGTATTCTTTAAAGCATAGCTCTCTATACCATAGGCGTGTGGTAATGTCCAAGCCGTAATATCATACGATAAACTATCAGAAAGTCGCTGGTAAGGCTCAAAGAACACTTGTGCAAGTACCGATTTTGGCTGATTGGCTTTTATAATTAAATCGTTAGGTAGTATGGTAAAATCTTTATTACTATCGGACTGGTAATGGTAGCCTGACGCTTTTTTGGTAGCATCGGCGTAGGCATACTCTATTTTATTTACATCTAATAAATTGGTAAGCGCTGTTGTTTTTCCACTATGTTTTACCACATAACTTTTATACGCTCCTTTCGGATTTTTGGTACTTTCTTTAAAATAATTTCTAAAATTATTAATTAGTTTTTCTTCCTGCAAAAAAGCTGTTTCTACAGCAGTAAGTACTGCTTTTGTGTGGTGGTCAATTCTGTCTTGCAACGTTAATACATCACCATTACGCATCTCCACGGCACGACCAGCATTAATACCACCTTGCTCATACGTCATCCCTACTGCACCGTTAAAACAGGGGTACGTATCGCCGTAACTCGGGTAAAACAAATCAAAACGTTCACGAGTATAATAACTCCAGCCCTCGTTATCAAATTTTTTAGCCGTATTCTCTCCTATACTATTATGGAATTCCTTTTGGTATTGCGCAACAAAATCGTGTATTGGCTCAGCAGCAGGCGGAAAAAAGTACGGTTCGTTATAACCCATTTCGTGCACATCTACATGTACCATAGGCATCCATTGGTTATACAACGTTATACGTTGTTGCGTTTCGGGTTGTGTTTGCCAAGCCCAATCACGATTCAAATCGTAATTGTAATGGTTTTGCCTACCCCCTGGCCATGGCTCCATATGTTCTCTATCGCTTAAACCTGTATGCACGTCTGTACCTGCAACAGTACGTAACCAATTGCCATAACGTGCATAGCCATCGGGATTTAAACAAGGGTCTAAAATTACTATAGTATTTTTAAGCCATTGTTTCGTGGTTGTATTTTCTGGGTTAATCAACTCATAAGCCACCTGCATTGCACTTTCGGCAGCAGCCATTTCGTTACCGTGCACATTAAAGCTGAGCCACACAATAGCTTTATCGGTACTAATTTTAGGGGCATTTGCTAGCATTCCTATTTTATAAAGATGATTTTGCTGTATGGCTTCCAGTTGTTTTAAATTTTCTGGAGCAGAAATAAAGTAGGCATTCAAACTGCGCCCCTCTGGTGTTTCGCCGTAAGGTTTATGTATTATATGGTCTGATTGCGATGTTAGGTTTTCAAAATAGTCTTCTAATTGGTGGTAATAGGTTACATGTTCGCCGTAATTGGGTAAAAACGATGCTGGACTGGTTACTTGGCTGTAGGCAATACAAGTAAAAAGTACTATACTTGCTAGAAAAAGTTTTTTCATGAAAAGGTATTAAGGTTCCAAATGTAAGAATTTTGAAACTGCAATAAAAAACAAACTACAGTACACTATATTAGGTGTTTGGTTAAAGTAATTAACCAAAGCATAAAAGCGTATTGTAACAGGTGTGTTAATGTGGGGTGTATTTCATCTAAATAGTGCCGAATAGCACACTATTTTATCGGTAATTATTATCTTTGCTTGCTCTAAAAAAACAATATTACGAAATGCGTATATCTTACAACTGGTTAAAACAATTTATTAAATTAGACTGGACACCTGATGAAACTGCTGACTTACTGACTGACCTTGGACTTGAGGTTGAGGGAGTAGATACTTTTGAATCGTTAAAAGGTGGACTTAAAGGTATTGTTGTGGGGCACGTGCTTACGTGCGAACAGCACCCAAATGCCGACAGATTACGCATTACTACCGTAGATATTGGTACCGATGCTCCTGTGCAAATTGTATGTGGTGCGCCAAACGTTGCAGCAGGACAAAAAGTTCCTGTAGCTACTATAGGCACTACACTTTACGATAAGGAAGGAAAAGCATTCCAAATTAAAAAAGGTAAAATTCGTGGCGAAGAAAGCTTTGGGATGATTTGTGCCGAAGATGAGCTTGGACTTGGCGAAAGCCATGATGGTATTATGGTACTATCGGAAGATTTAAAAGTTGGAGCATTAGCATCGGAGTTGTTTGATATTGAAACGGATAATATTTTTGAAATTGGGCTTACACCCAACCGTGCCGATGCCATGAGCCATTGGGGTGTAGCGCGCGACTTGCGTGCTGGGTTAAATCAAAAAAATGTAAATACCGAACTTATAACACCATCGGTAAGTAATTTTAGGGTAGATAAACGTACTTTAAAAATGGATATTGATGTGGTAGATAGCAAACTTGTACCAAGATATTGTGGTGTTACCATATCGGGGATTACTGTTAAACCATCGCCAAAATGGTTACAAAACAGACTTAAGGCTATTGGGATAACCCCTAAAAACAATGTAGTAGATGTTACCAATTACGTTTTGCACGAATTAGGACAGCCGCTACATGCTTTTGATGCTGGAAAAATTAGAGGCAATAAAGTAAGTGTAAAAACACTAAAAGCAGGGACTAAGTTTGTAACCCTAGATGAGGTAGAACGCACGTTACATGAGGAGGATCTTATGATATGCGACGAGAATGGACCTATGTGTATAGCAGGCGTACTTGGAGGTAAAAACTCTGGTGTAAACGAAGATACAGCATCTATATTTTTAGAGAGTGCTTATTTTAACCCTGTATCCATACGAAAAACGGCTAAAAGACACGGTTTAAATACTGATGCATCATTCCGATTTGAAAGAGGTATTGACCAAACCATAACACCGTACGCCCTTAAAAGAGCCGCTTTATTGATACAGGAAACAGCAGGTGGCGAAATAACATCGGATATTATTGATTTTTACCCTAAAAAGGTAGAAGATCATACCGTATTCTTAAATTTTGAAAACGTAAAGAAAATAATAGGACAAGAAATTCCTGTTGATACCATAAAGAAAATACTCGTATCGTTGGACATTAAAATTAACTCAATGTCCGAAATTGGTATTGGGCTAGTAATTCCGTCCTACCGTGTAGATGTAGTTAGAGAAATTGATGTTATTGAGGAGATATTACGCGTTTATGGTTACAATAATATAAGCTTTACCAAGAAGTTAAATGCCTCAATGTCTAACGCTAAACGAACCGAAGATTATAAGCTGCAAAACATTATAGCCAACCAGTTAGTAGCTTTAGGCTTTAATGAAATGATGGCAAACTCGCTTACTACACCTGATTATAGTAAACTGTCGGATAATTTAAAAGAAGAGTTTAATGTTACGATGCTAAACCCGTTAAGTAACGATCTTTCGGCAATGCGCCAATCGTTACTATTTAGTGCACTAGAGGCAGTATCGTTTAATATTAACAGAAGGCGAGCTGATCTTAAGTTATTCGAATTTGGTAAAAGCTACCATAAGCTACCATCGGGGTACGATGAAAATAAGCACCTAACGCTAACGGTAACGGGTAACCGATTATCGGAAACATGGACACAGCCTCAAAAGGCTTCAGACTTTTTTATGTTTAAAGGTGTAACCGCTACAATATTGGAAAGGCTTGGTATTACCAAAATGAAAACGCAACCATTGGCTAATGATGTATTTGCAGAAGGGTTTGCTTACACCATTGGTAAGGAAACTATTGCTGAAATAGGCACAATTAAAAAATCAATATTAAAGGAGTTTGATATTAAGCAGGAGGTTTTCTTTGCCGATTTTAATTGGGGAGCAATTACTAAGCTTGTTTCCACCAAAATAAAATATGCCGAAATATCTAAATTCCCAGAGGTACGCCGTGATTTGGCTTTGTTGGTAGATACTGCTACTTCATTTGAGGATATTTATGCTATAGCAAGACAAACAGAAAAGTCGTTATTAAAAGATATTAATTTGTTTGATGTATACGAGGGTAAAAATTTACCCGAAGGTAAAAAATCGTATGCTATAAGTTTTGTGTTGCGCGATAATAACAAAACACTTACAGATAAGCAGGTTGATACAGTAATGAACAAAATAAAAACCAATCTAGAGAAAAATGTAAGTGCACAATTACGATAATTGTTTGCCACTTATAACAAACAAAAAAGCCTCGTAAATTACGAGGCTTTTTTGTTTAGAATATGTTTTTATTCTGCTTTTATTGCTTTGTATTTATCCATCATTTCCAAACCTTGATATAATGTAGCTAATATACTTCTAATATCCTTATTATCAGGCTTAATTTCATGTGCTTTTTCAAGATAAACTACTGCTTCTTTATACATGTTATCTCTTTCTTTTTTAAGCTCATCATAACGCTTCATTTCTTTAGATGAATTACCAAGGCTGTTCATCTCCTTAACCAGAGCATCCTCACCATCAAGCTGTAGTATACCCAAGTTTTGGTAGGCTTGCCAAAAATCAGGCTTAAGCTCAATTGCTTTCTTATAATACAGCATAGCATCTTTAGCCTGACCTGATTTTGAGGTAGTAACCCCTAAGTTAAAATATAGGTTAGGATCTTTAGAGCCTAAGTTTAATACTGCTGTAACTGCTTTTTTGTAATTCTCGTAATCTCCAGCTTCAAGGTAAATTTGCGATTCTGCTAAAAGCAAAGCCGTATCGTTAGGGTTTTCCTTTTTAGCTTCGGCAAGAGCAGCCATTGCTTTTTCTTTCTCGCCTTGGTTAATATATATTAAGGCTATATTCTTAACAATGTCACCTTTTTTAGATTCCTCACGATATACACCAGGTTGATCGTGTGTTTTATTCGCTACATAAAGGTCTCTTACTTTCTTGTCACCAAAATATTGCACTTCATCCTTTTCAATATCTCTGGCAGTATAGTTTATTGAAATTCCTGTAAAACCAAGTTCCTGCAATTCTTCATAGTACTTTAGGGCATCAGCATATTGCTGACTGTTTACTGCATAGGCAGCCGCGTTGTACAACTGTACCGTATCTTTAGGGCTTAGTCTGTATATCTGCTCATACAAAGGATAGGCCTCTTTATATTTTTGCTGTTGCCCGAGCAATTTAGCTTGATTTGCTACTATTGATTTAAGCATCGGAAACATTTCATTTTGTATTTCGTCAGTATACTTTTCATTATTCGAAGCTTTTTCAATTTCTATTACTTTATTGAGGCTCTCGATTGATTTACCAATATTCATGGTCAATATTTCGAATCCACCTTTGTAATAGTAGTATTCTGCTTCTTGTTTTTCCGTAGCATTGGGTAATGTAGCTTCGGCTGCTGCTAATAATTGTTTTGCCTCTTGGTAAATCTCTGGACTTGGGTTTTGCCTTTTATCCATCATATTTTCTACCTTTTTTGATAACTTTTTCAAGGCTTTCAATTCATCCTTTTGCGCAAAGGTGCTTATTGAAAGTAATAAAGAGGCTGCTATTGCAAATTTCTTCATTATAACGGGGTTTTAATAGTTTATTTCTGTTTTGTTAGTTCTCGCTAGTAGTATTTTCTTCAGTATCTGTAGAAGTAGTATTCGTTGTTCCTTCTGCTGGGGTTGCCTCATCAGTAACATCCTCTACCACATCTTCTTCACGCATCACTTTAGTTACTGCAGCAATAGAGTCGTTACCCTTAATATTAATAAGTCGTACTCCTTGTGTGGCACGCCCCATAACCCTAAGGTCGGCTACCTCCATGCGTATGGTAAGCCCCGATTTATTTATAATCATCAAATCATCGGCATCAGTTACATTTTTTACAGCAACCAGTGCTCCTGTTTTATCAGTAATATTAAGTGTTTTTACCCCCTTACCACCACGGTTGGTTATTCTGTAATCTTCAAGGCTAGAGCGTTTACCGTAACCATTTTCTGAAACCACGAGTATTTCACTACTCATGTCGTCTACAGAAACCATACCAATAACCTCATCATTATCGTCCTGTAACGTAATACCACGAACACCCGATGCATTACGCCCCATAGGTCGTGTTTTACCTTCTTCAAACCGAACCAATTTACCCGATTTTACGGCTAATACCACTTGGCTCTCGCCTGTAGTTAGCTTTGCTTCTAGCAACTCATCATCTTCACGAATGGTTATAGCATTAATACCGTTTAGCCTTGGGCGTGAATACTGCTCCAACAATGTTTTTTTAACTACTCCTTTTTTGGTAGCCATAATAACATAGTGGTTGTTAATATATTCTTCGTCTTTAAGGTCCTGAGTACAAATAAATGCTTTTACCTTATCGTCACTTTCAATATTAATCAGGTTTTGTATCGCGCGTCCTTTACTTGTTTTAGTACCCTCGGGTATTTCGTAAACACGCATCCAGAAACATTTTCCTTTTTGGGTAAAAAATAACATGTACTGGTGGTTGGTTGCTACAAATAAATGCTCCAAGAAATCTTGATCGCGTGTAGTCACACCTTTTTGCCCTACGCCTCCCCTATTCTGGGTTTTGTATTCTGATAATGGAGTACGCTTAACATATCCTGCGTGCGAAATTGTAATCACTACGCTTTCATCTGCAATAAGGTCTTCAATACTAACATCACCGCCTGCATATTCTATTTCCGAACGACGCTCATCGCCATACTTATTACGTATTTCAACAAGCTCTTCCTTAATAAGGTTCATTCGTAATTCCTTATTCTCCAACAAGGCTTTCAACTCAGCAATCAATTTCATAATATCCTCATACTCCGCTCTTAGCTTATCTTGTTCCAGTCCAGTAAGCTGTCGTAATCGCATTTCTACAATAGCACGTGCCTGAATTTCAGATAATTTAAAACGCTCAATTAAGTTAGCACGCGCTTCTTCGCCATCTTTAGAGCCTCGTATTATACGGATAACCTCATCAATATTATCAGATGCTATAATTAACCCTTCTAATATGTGTGCTCTCTCTTCTGCCTTGCGGAGGTCGTACTTCGTTCTGCGTACTACTACATCGTGTCTGTGTTCTACAAAGTAGTGTATTAAATCTTTAAGGTTAAGTAGTTGCGGTCTGCCATCTACCAATGCAATGTTGTTTACACTAAAGGACGATTGTAATTGCGTGTATTTGTACAATGTGTTAAGTACTACATTGGGTACAGCATCACGTTTTAGTATGTACACAATACGCATTCCTTTTCTGTCCGATTCATCACGAATATTGGCAATGCCATCTATTTTTTTATCGTTAACCATATCGGCAGTTTTCTTAATCATTTCTGCCTTGTTAACCTGGTAAGGTATCTCGGTAACTATTATAGCCTCCCTACCTTCTACTTCTTCAAAATTCACTTTGGCACGCATTACTACACGCCCACGTCCTGTTTTAAAAGCCTCACGAACACCATCGTAACCGTATATTACACCCCCTGTAGGAAAATCGGGTGCTTTTACATGGTTCATTAATTCATCTATATTAATGGTATCATCATCTATATAAGCAAGCGTACCATCTATAACCTCAGTAAGGTTATGCGGTGGCATGTTGGTAGCCATACCTACTGCAATACCCGATGCTCCGTTAATAAGCAAGTTGGGCACGCGTGTTGGCATTACGGTAGGTTCGTGTAACGTATCGTCAAAGTTCAGTTGAAAATCTACTGTTTCCTTATCAATGTCAGCCATAATATCTTCCGACATCTTTTGCATACGCGCCTCAGTATAACGCATTGCAGCAGGGCTATCGCCATCTATCGAGCCAAAGTTACCCTGCCCATCTATCAACATATAACGTAAGCTCCACTCTTGTGCCATACGCACCATTGCATCATAAACAGAGGTATCGCCATGCGGGTGGTATTTACCTAATACCTCTCCCACTATCCTGGCAGATTTTTTATGGGCACGATTCGCAAATACACCCAGTTCATTCATTCCGTAAAGTACTCTTCTGTGTACGGGTTTCAAGCCATCTCTAACATCGGGAAGCGCTCTTGAAACAATTACCGACATTGAATAATCAATGTAGGCTGACTTCATTTCGTCTTCAATGTTAATTGGGATTAACTTTTCTCCTTCAGCCATAAGTATTTATATTAAGTTTTTATAGTATTACAAAACGTGCCAATATACACAATTTTATTAGCATTTATAAGGCTTAGTTTAATATTTTTTTGCGTTTTATTAACATTATAAACACACCAAACAGTTAATAAAGTAATCCTAAAAACCTTTTATTTTTAGTGTTTTTTTTGTCACTTAGCATGACAGTACCATTACACGGGTACAGTTTTTGTAAAATCTTATAGTAAATACTTATATTTACATTACACAAGTGCATATTATGGATGACAATTTTTCGCCAAGAGTTAAAGATGTGATTACCTATAGTAAGGAGGAGGCCTTACGACTGGGGCACGACTTTATTGGTACAGAACACTTAATGCTGGGTATCCTTAGAGATGGCAACGGAAAAGCTATCTCCATATTAAATAGTATTACAATTGATTTGGATCATTTACGTAGAAAAGTAGAGATATTAAGCCCTGCAAACCCTAATGCAGAGCGCAACGAAAAGAAAAACCTACATTTAACAAGGCAGGCAGAGCGCGCCCTGCGTACAACGTTTTTAGAGGCTAAGGTTTTCCAGAGCACCTCTATAAGTACCGCACACCTTTTGCTTTGTATATTACGTAATGAAAACGACCCAACAACAAAATTATTGAACAAGCTAAAAATTGATTACGAAACTGTTAAAGAAGAATTTATCAATATGACATCAAACGAAGAAGATTATCTCGAAAATCTGCCCAAAGCAGAATCGTTTAACGACGATGCAGGACAGGATGACAGTATGCGCGAAAGTTCGTTTAACAACCCTTCTTCTGGCGCAAAAACAAATAAAAAGTCTAAAACGCCAGTACTCGATAATTTTGGTCGTGATTTGACTGAACTTGCTGAGGAAGGAAAACTTGACCCTGTAGTAGGTCGTGAAAAAGAAATTGAGCGCGTATCGCAAATACTTAGTAGAAGAAAGAAAAACAACCCCCTACTTATAGGTGAGCCTGGCGTAGGTAAGTCGGCAATTGCCGAAGGGCTTGCATTGCGCATTGTTCAGAAAAAAGTATCACGAATACTATTCAACAAACGTGTGGTAACGTTAGATCTTGCTAGCCTTGTAGCAGGCACCAAATATCGTGGTCAGTTCGAGGAGCGTATGAAAGCCGTGATGAATGAGTTGGAAAAGAATGACGATATTATACTGTTTATAGATGAGATACATACTATTGTAGGCGCAGGGGGTGCTACAGGCTCATTAGATGCCAGTAATATGTTTAAACCCGCACTAGCACGGGGCGAAATACAATGTATTGGTGCTACAACACTAGATGAGTACCGACAGTATATTGAGAAAGATGGCGCGTTAGAAAGACGTTTCCAAAAAGTTATTGTAGAGCCTACATCGGTAGAGGAAACGATAGCAATACTAAATAACATAAAGAGTAAGTACGAAGACCACCATAGTGTAATTTATACAGACGAGGCTATTGATGCTTGTGTAAAATTAACGAACAGATATATGTCTGACCGTTTTTTACCAGACAAAGCTATTGATGCATTGGATGAGGCAGGCTCGCGCGTACATATTACCAATATTAATGTACCCAAGCAAATACTTGATTTGGAAAGACAACTTGAGGAGGTTCGCGAAAGCAAAAACTCAGTCGTTAAAAAACAAAAGTATGAGGAGGCGGCACGATTACGCGATGACGAGAAACGTATTGAGAAAGACCTTGCCATAGCCCAAGAGCAATGGGAAGAAGACTCTAAAAACAACCGTGTAACGGTTACCGACGAAAATGTTGCCGATGTGGTTAGTATGATGACGGGAATACCTGTAAACCGTATTGCACAAACCGAGAGTAATAAACTAGCCAAATTGCCCGAGCTTATAAAAGGAAAAGTTATTGGTCAGGACGATGCGGTAAGCAAAATTGCCAAATCTATACAGCGTAACCGCGCAGGGCTTAAAGACCCTAATAAACCTATTGGTTCGTTCATCTTTTTGGGGCAAACAGGCGTAGGTAAAACACAATTGGCTAAAGTATTGGCTAAAGAACTTTTTGACTCTGAAGATGCACTTATACGTATTGATATGAGTGAATATATGGAGAAATTTGCTATATCCCGATTAGTGGGTGCACCTCCAGGATATGTTGGATACGAAGAAGGCGGACAGCTTACCGAAAAGGTACGCAGAAAACCTTATAGTGTAGTACTGTTAGATGAGATAGAAAAAGCACACCCCGATGTATTTAACATGCTATTGCAGGTGCTAGATGACGGTTACCTTACAGATAGTTTGGGTAGAAAAATAGACTTTAGAAATTCTATTATTGTAATGACCTCCAACGTTGGGGCGCGCCAATTAAAAGATTTCGGACAAGGTGTAGGTTTTGGTACATCTGCCAAAAAAGCACAAGCTAGTGATTATGCTAAAGGTGTTATTGAGGCAGCACTTAAAAAAACATTTGCACCTGAGTTTATTAACAGGATAGATGACATAATTGTATTTAATCCGTTAGAAAAAGAGGATATTAATGCCATTATTGAAATTGAACTCGAAAAACTATA
Source organism: Flavobacterium litorale (assembly GCF_019613795.1). NCBI lineage: Bacteria > Pseudomonadati > Bacteroidota > Flavobacteriia > Flavobacteriales > Flavobacteriaceae > Flavobacterium > Flavobacterium litorale. The sequence continues at coordinate 1,907,656 of NZ_CP080429.1, read as the reverse complement.
CGAAAGGATAAGAGGATTAGGTTACACCATAACACTATCGGAAAAAGCAACCAGCTTTATTGCCGATAAAGGTTTTGATAAACAATATGGTGCAAGACCACTTAAAAGAGCCATCCAAAAATATGTAGAAGATGCCTTAGCAGAAGAGATTATTACCTCTAAAATTGCAACTGGCGACGAGATATTTATGGATCTTGACGAAGATGAAAAAGAATTGGTTGTAACAATTAAGAAAGCAGAAAATTCTGCCGAATAAGTTAGTAACCATATAAATATAAAAAATCCCTATAGTTAAATTAGCTATAGGGATTTTTTGTTTGTGTTACCCAATCAACACTTTTTACAGAATTAAAAATAAGATTACGCTTTACAATAGAAAAAAGTAGTACTTTAGTTTTTGTAATATATATATAATGTTAGACAAAGTAATTGTAGGAAGTGAAGAGTGGTGTGCTTTTCCAGAACTTGGAATACCAACTATTAAAGCACGAGTAGATTCGGGTGCAAAAACATCTGCACTACACGCTATTAATATCGTACCGTTTGAAAAAGAGGGTAAAAACTGGGTAAAGTTCGATGTAAACCCAATACAGAATAACACCCGAACCATTATACATTGCGAAGCAATTTTAGTAGATAAACGTACCGTAAAAAGTTCTAGCGGATATCGGGAACAACGCTACGTAATACAATCGGAAATGCAAGTTGGCGACTCTCGTTGGCAAATTGAGCTTACCCTTACCAACCGCGATTCTATGGGATTTAGGATGCTATTGGGGCGTGAGGCAATGAGTGGCAGAGTAATAGTAGATCCCGAAGAACGTTTTTTGCTAGGCGAACCTACCACCGAAAAATTAAAAGAATATTATCAAAAAAATCAGGAGGAGAAAAAAGGGCTCCGAATAGGACTTCTTGCGAGTAACCCCGAACTGTATAGCAATAAGCGTATCATGGAAGCAGGTGAGATATTAGGGCACGAAATGCACTTTTTGAACCTGAAATACTGCTACATGAAATTGGATGCCGACACCCCGCAAATACATTATAGAGGTGGTAGGATATTAGACGATTTTGATGCTATTATACCCCGTATACGCCCTAGCATGACGTTTTATGGTTGTGCCATTACGCGGCACTTTGAGGCTCTAAAGGTATATTCGCTTAACTCATCGGCAGCCATAACACAATCACGAGATAAGCTGTACTCGTTACAATTGCTGCTTAACCATGGTATTGATATTCCTACAACAGGCTTTGCCAACTCACCACTAGATACTAACGACCTTATAAAAATGGTTGGCGGTTCGCCACTCATCATAAAACTACTCGAAGGAACACAGGGTAAAGGTGTGGTATTGGCAGAAACCAAAAAGGCAGCAGAAAGTGTTATTAATGCATTTAAAAGCCTTAATGCCAACATACTGGTACAAGAATTTATAAAAGAAGCCAATGGTAAAGACATACGTTGCTTTGTGATAGACGGTAAAGTAGTGGCTGCCATACAACGAGAAGCACTGCCTGGTGAGTTTAGAGCTAACATTCATTTAGGTGGTACAGCCACTATTATAAAAGCTACCCCCGATGAGAAAAAGATTGCCATTAAAGCGGCAAAAGCCATGAATTTAAAAGTAGCAGGAGTAGATATTATACGCTCGTCCAAAGGACCATTACTGCTGGAGGTAAACTCATCTCCAGGTTTAGAGGGTATTGAGGGTGCTACAGGAAAAGATATTGCAGGCGATATGATACGTGCCATAGAAAAGAATTTAAAAATTAGTAAGTAATACTGCTTATAAACAGCCAAAACAATACACTTTTAAACAAGTAATATATGACCTTTAAAAAGTTGTACCTCCTTTTTTTATTAATAAGTTCTTGCTATGGGTATGCCCAAACAGATTGCGCTGCCTTTAAAAACGGAACTTTTACGTTTACCGATAAAAACAACCGTAACTATACTATAATACGCGATGGTGATAAACAAACTGAAAAAATAGAGGACGAACAGGAAGTGTACGAGTTTACCATAAAATGGACAGATAGTTGTACCTATACCGTTACCCCAACAGCTACTACTATTAAAAAAAATAAAGCAATTTTAAAACTCGGCACGATGACGGTGAAAATAACACCGAAAACTGATACATCGTACGTGCAATTGGTACGTGTTGCCAATAGCCCCAAGTTTAAACGTAGGGATGAAGTTTTTGTAGTAAAAGAGGATAAGTAATAGTAAACGTTACAAAAATGACTTTTACTACATTACATACTTCACGACTTACACTTCGTGTTATTACACCCGAAGCCTATAACCACATTTATACAACGTATAGCGATGAGGCTATAATGTACACCTTAGGCATACCAAATGCAGCTGCATTAAAACAAGAAAAAGAGAAGTTTTACAAAGGGGTTACTACATACAACAGGGCTTTTGTACATTTTTATTTGGTAGATGCCACTACTGATAAGGTAATTGGTTGGTGCGGTTACCATACGTGGTACACCGACCATAACAGAGCGGAAATAGGATACTCGTTATTTGATGAAGATTATAAATGTAAAGGACACATGAGCGAAGTGTTACCTATGGCATTACAGTATGGTTTTGAGGTTATGAACCTTTACCGCATTGAAGCATTGGTAAGTCCTGAAAATGTGCCATCGTTAAAATTATTAAATGCAACGGGGTTTGTAAAAGAAGGACATTTGCGAGAACATTATAACCATAATGGTGTTATGGAAGATTCTTTAATTTACGCGTTACTACAACATGAATATAAACCATAAAAAAAGGGACTTAACAGTCCCTTTTTTTTATCTATTCAAAAACGCTATTGTCAATTTGTAAATTACTCAAAAACGCTATTGTATTTTCTATATCATAGTGTAATATTCTGTCCTCGCCTACTAACGGCACTTCTTCACGATACGATTTCAAGAACATCTCTATAAACTCACTTGATTTAAGTGGTCGTCTAAATTCTATCGCCTGCGAAGCATTCATAAGTTCTATGGCGAGAATGCGCTCTACATTTTCTATTATTCTAAGTGCTTTTGTTGCAGCATTAGCTCCCATACTCACATGGTCTTCTTGCCCGTTGGACGATACTATACTATCTACACTAGCAGGTGTCGCCAATTGCTTGTTCTGGCTCACAATACTAGCAGCAGTATATTGTGGTATCATAAAACCAGAGTTTAATCCAGGGTTAGAAACTAAAAATGGTGGCAAATCGCGCAAGCCTGATATGAGTTGGTACGTACGTCGTTCGGATATACTGCCCAACTCCGATAATGCTATTCCTAGAAAATCTAACGTTAACGCCAAAGGTTGTCCGTGGAAGTTGCCTCCCGATATAATTTCATCACTATCAATAAATATATTCGGATTATCGGTAACGGAATTAATCTCGGTACGGAATACTTTCTTTACATAGTCGATTGTATCCTTTGTGGCACCGTGTACCTGTGGTATGCATCTAAACGAATAAGGGTCTTGTACGTGTTTTTTAGGCTGCGCAATAATCTCACTATTTTCAAGGAGTTCTTTCATACGCTTAGCGGTAACTACCTGTCCTTTATGTGGGCGCACCATATGTATTAACGCATTAAAAGGCTCAATTCTGCCATCAAACCCTTCTAACGATATGGCACCAATAACATCCGCCAAATAGCAGTATTTAATCGATTTTAATAGTATATATACACCATACGCTGCCATAAATTGCGTACCGTTAAGCAAGGCTAACCCTTCTTTCGATTGTAATGTTATGGGCTTCCACCCCATTTTGTCCATTACTTTATGAGTGGGTTGGCGAAATCCGTTGGCGTATACCTCACCTTCACCCAATAATGGTAACGATAAGTGTGCTAGCGGAGCAAGGTCGCCCGATGCCCCTAACGAGCCTAATGTATATACCACGGGTAGTATATCGTTATTATAAAACTCAATCAATCGTTCTACGGTTTGTAACTGTACACCCGAATGCCCATAGCTTAACGATTGTATTTTAAGCAACAGCATTATTTTTATAATAGCCTCAGGCACCTCATCACCTGTACCACAAGCGTGCGATTTTACTAGGTTTTCTTGTAGTTTAGATAAATCTGAGTTTGATATTTTTACATTACATAACGACCCAAACCCAGTATTAATACCATAAATGGGTTCGTCGTGTTCTTTCATTTTATTATCGAGGTAAGTACGGCACTTTTCAATATTTATGATTGCCTCTTCTGATAGGGCTAATTTTTTATCGTGCACCAGTATATCTTGTACAATTTCAATCGATAACGTATCAGAACTTATATAGTGTATGGTATCCATTTCTTTAAGAATTGTTTAAAAGCCCAAAATTCACGATTCCACAATTAAAAAACAACATTTTTATGAATTTTTCATTCATTTAGCCCTGTACAGTAAGATTTTTATATGCTTTACCAAGATATTCAATAATATCGGATGCCGTAAATGATTGAGCACTAATCTCCTGAACAGCAATATCGGCTGTTAATCCGTGCAAGTATACACCAAAAATAGAGGCATGGTTAGAGGTGTAGCCTTGTGCTAAAAGTGAGGTAATAACCCCTACGAGCACATCGCCACTACCACCTGTTGCCAAAGCAGCATTTCCTGTACTGTTTATGTGTATGTTGTTTCCTTGTACCACAAGGGTACGGGCATCTTTAGCTACTATAACAATGTTGTGTTTTTTGGATAGCGTTTGGAGTTTTTGGAGCTTGTCAAAATCATCATCCCAACTCCCCATAAGTCTTTCCAACTCTTTAGGGTGTGGTGTAATTACAGATTGTTCGGGTAATAAAGTAAGCCATTCTTTATTGGCAGCTAGTATGTTTAATGCATCGGCATCAATAACAACAGGTTGTGTTTGTGCTTTTAAAAAGTTAAACAAAGCTTGTTGTGTTTCTTCCTCCTGCCCTATTCCCATACCTATACCAACAGCATTTGTTTTTATTGTATGCTCTATAGTTGTTATGTATTTGTTTCCATTTGTAATAACCATAGCTTCGGGAATGTATGTTTGTACAATTTCGTACCCACATTTGGGTATGTAAGCGGTAACCAACCCGCAACCTGTTTTTAATGCTGCTTTTACCGATAGGCAGGCAGCTCCTATTTTACCGTAACTACCACCTATTAGTAATGCATGCCCTTGCGTGCCTTTGTGTGCATAAGGCAGCAACGGTTTAAACCGTTTTAGAGCCTCTTTCCTATCTGTTAAGTGGTAGTTAGATGGTGTTTCTTTTAAAAACTGTTTATTCAAACCAATATCTAGGATTTCAATATGGTTACAATATTTATAGTTATCTGGTAAATAAAAGGCTAGTTTCGGAAACTGAAAGGTTAACAAATAATCAGCTTGTACTGCTATTGTGGTTTTCCTGTCCAAAAACATCCCCGAAGGAACATCTATCGCTACTCTAATCGCTGCACTATTATTAATATATCTTATAATAGCTGCAACGGCTTCGTCTGGCTCACGGGTAAGCCCAATACCAAAAATAGCATCGATAATAACTCTTTTTGAGTTGGTATTGGGATGATATTCCGTATTGACAATTGAAACGCCTAGTTGTTTTACCCTTTCGAGGTTTATCAAAAAATCCGTAGTGGGTTTGCCTGCCCCCTCTACTATGGTAATTACTACATCAAACCCGTCTTTAAATAACAATCGGGCAACTACAAGTCCGTCACCTCCGTTATTACCCTGTCCACAAAAAACATAAAAGGCTGTATCTTTATCTAAAAAGTGCTGCTTTACCCACAAATATACTTGGGTAGCCGCACGCTCCATTAAATCGGTAGCGGTTATTTGTTGTTTTTGTATTGTTACTGCATCTGCTTTACGCACTATAGCTGCATCAAAAATTTTCATCTTAGTTAGGATTATTTACTCTTATAAAATTATTACATAAATACAGGATAACAAGATTTTAAAAGCTAATTTATACCTCGATTGCTAAATACAGAATGTTAAAAAGTGTTAAAAAAATAATTCTCGATATTAAAAAAATTAGATTTAGTCAGTTATAAACCAATTAACTTTTTACTAATGAAAATGATTTTATTAATCAAATCAGTTACAATTCTAACATTGGGATTCTTAAGTCAAGAATCGTCAAAAGAGCAATTGAAAGATCTATCGCCTCAGATTGATAACAGTATTCTACTACAGGAACCAGTTTACACTACAGAGGTTTTATTATTTGAAGAAGTCAAACCTGGCTGTTACACTATGCAAGTAAGCATCTATGCTACTTATCCAAATGGTCAACGCCTATTAAAGCATTCTGCCGTGGTACAATCAGGGTTTGGATGTGACGGTGACGATGCTGTTTTAAACAGTCAAACCTATAGCAAGAAAAGTGGTCCTGAATACGTTATTCAGGATGACAATCTGAATGGTCCAATACAAAATTTTGTGAAAGACCACGATGATGTGTATCAAGGCTTGGTATTACAGAAAGAAAGGGTAATGGGTATTAACCAATAATTCAACTAAGAAAATATTAAAATGAAGAAAATATTAAAATACGCTACAGTTATGTCATTTGCCGTATTAGCTCTATCTTGCTCAAATGATGACAGTATTACCGATAGTAATGCTAATAATGCTGATGAATTAGTGTTTAAAACAAAAAGTACAGAGCCTACAATTAGTTATACTGTTAGGGCAGATCTTATTAGTATGGATAATGATTGCTATGTATATAGAATTAATCATTTATTTATTGATGAAAACGGCACCACCCTTGCTTTCTCCGTAATTATGCACTCTGGAAGCGGTTGTGACGATGAAGGTGTAGGGGATGCTAACAAATCAATCGACGGAACAGGTCTCTACAAGGGAGATATAATAGAGAAAGATTTTTTAATTAATGGGAAAACCACAGTATCTCTTTGGGAGTCTGATCCTAAAGCATATTTGGATTATATTATAGCGAGAGATGAGATGATTTCCAATAATTAATATTAGGTAAGTATATACCAGATTACACCTATAAATAACCAAGGAGGGTTAAGACCATCTTAACTTACTGGGAGTTGGGAGTATCATTCTTAACTTTAACTCCCAACCCTATTTATGCTACATAAATGCAGCAACCAGAAGGCTCACTATTTTACAAGTGGCTGCACAAACAACTATCAATCTAATAGTGTTTGTAATATGTTTTAACGTGTCATCTTCACGGGTGGATACCTCCAACTTAAATTTCATGTTAATTAGAAGTGAGTTAAAAATACCTCCTTGGTATTTAGTACAATAAGTTGTATCAAATGTAGCTTATTCTTTGTAAAGCATCAAAGAAAAGACCTCCGACTTAGTCAAATAGTCTTTAACTTCATACAAGTTCTGAGCATTGATATGGTACGTGTAGGTGTAGTACTTATGGTCATCTGATTTATAGATTACATTGAAAACATAAGTGTTAAACTCGCATAAGTCATTGCTTTTAATAATACTGGGCATAGCTCCTTTTACAATCGAATAAATTGTGTTTTTAGCGTTGTCCTTCATGGAAGCCACAGTTCTACTGTTAACAAGCTCAGAGCTACAGTTGGTATTGAAGTCAATCTCCATAAAAAGATTATCTTTTTTGAGATATGCTTTGAAGTCATGGTCGTACATGAAATTGAGAGATTCAATACTCATGCTTCGACAGTTGTCTCTGTGCTTAGTTTCATAACTTTCCTGAGAATACAGGAATAATGGGAACAGGAATAATAAAAGGACGGTTTTCATATTAGTGGTAATTTACAGTTACATGATAAAATAAAAGGCGTGACGTATATCACGCAACTGAAGGTTTACCACAACCTGTAGAGCAATGATATAGCCACGCCAGTATTGGCGCACTACATACACTGATTTTGCTCTACTTGAAAAGTGGTAATTTACAGTTGCAAAGGTGTATAGTACGTTATGTCCTAATATGTAAGAGGCAATAGTGCCTTAACACAAAGGTAAAACATTTTACCTCACTTGATTGAAGTAATTTTCGTATATTAGAATTGATTATTAATCCGTTCTATTTCATTATGTTAACTACTATCAAGTCAATGTTACACTTGATGCAAACGTTTCCAACAGAGGAGTCGTGCATCAAGTACATGGAGTTGATGTTGTGGGGAGGTGAAACACCTGTTTCTCCTTTTGACAGCTCTTCAGTAGTCTACAAATGCAACGGTATCAACTATAAGTGTAAAAACACTGGTAAGTACTTTAATGTAAAGACGGGAACCATGTACGAAAATACAAAACTGCCCCTCCAGAAATGGTTCATGGCAGTATGGTTAGTCACGTGTCACAAGAAAGGGATTGCTTCGACTCAACTCGCAAGAGATATAGAAGTAACCCAAAAGACAGCGTGGTTTATGCTACAACGAATCCGAGCTTGCTTCGGAGTGGAGAATTATAACGAATTGGGAGACATTGTCGAAGCCGATGAGTCTTTCTATGGAGGTAAGAACCGTAACAGACACCGCAACAAAAGAGTTAAGAACTCACAAGGGAGGTCATGTAAAGATAAGACCCCTGTTTTAGGGTTGGTTCAGAGAGGTGGTAAGCTTACAGCCATAGTTACTAAAGACACATCCCCAGAATCCTTAAAACCTGAAATAAAGAAGTATGTTAAACCAGAAACAATATTCATTTCAGACGATTGGAGAGGATACAGGGGACTTGATGACAGTTATCTCCACTTCACTGTAAAGCACTCGGATAAGGGGTATAAGAATGATTATGACAGTGCTGTGCATACGAATAATATTGAGGGAGCTTGGAAAATCATGAAGAACTCTGTCAGGGATATGTATAACAGTGTTTCAAGGAAGCATCTTCAATTTTATGTAGACGAATTTGTTTACAGGTATAATATGAGGAAGGTTCCTGATTCGGAGAAGTTTAATCACTTACTTCGAAATTCAAATGTGAGAACAACATATCAAGCTTTAGTAGCTTGATAATATATAAGGCTAAGTCTTACGCAAAGAATATTCTAAACATCATCAAAGTCTTATGTAGCACTGCTTACATAAGCGTACAAATCCCGATGCAGTCCCGTAAGACCATCTCATCATACAGATGCAAAGAACAGCTTTGTTTATCAACTTAGCCTTACATTATCAAATATAAAGAAATTATTAACAACTTGTACCAGTGTAGACTGGTATATAATTACCTAATATTAAATAAAATTTAATCAAAGGGTAGCTTATTCAGCTACCCTTTTTTAATTTAATATCCTATTTCCTCCCTATCACGTGATTTTGTTGTATGTAATTAAATATTATCAGCCATTCATTATTTTTAAAGTAAGTTTTTCAATATTTTAGCATCATTAAACACTATTACAACATTAATTACATGAAAAATACTGCGCTTACGCACATTCACGAAGCATTAGGGGCTAAAATGGTTCCGTTTGCTGGCTATAATATGCCTGTACAATACGAGGGAGTAACTACAGAACACGAAACTGTGAGAAACGGTGTTGGTGTTTTTGATGTATCGCATATGGGCGAATTTTTAATTGAAGGTCCTAAAGCACTGGATTTAATACAGAAGGTTTGCAGTAACGATGCATCTGTACTTACCGTAGGTCGTGCGCAATATTCGTGCATGCCCAACGATACGGGTGGAATTGTGGACGATCTTATTATTTATCGTATTAAAGAGGAGCAATATTTACTGGTAGTAAATGCATCGAACATAGAAAAAGACTGGACGTGGATTTCGAGTAAAAATGATATGGGTGCTACAATGCGTGATATCTCAGACGATTACTCGCTATTGGCAATACAAGGTCCTATGGCTATGGAGGCAATGCAGTCGCTTACCTCGATAGATTTAGCAGCAATTAAATACTACCATTTTGAGGTTGCCGATTTTGCAGGTGCAGAAAACGTTATTATTTCGGCTACGGGCTATACAGGTAGCGGTGGTTTTGAAATTTACGCTAAAAATAGTGAGATTGAAAAAATATGGAATACTGTTTTTGAAGCAGGTAAACCATACAACATAAAACCTATAGGGCTTGCTGCACGCGATACCTTACGCCTGGAAATGGGCTTTTGCCTTTATGGTAATGATATTGACGATACTACATCGCCTTTAGAGGCTGGTTTGGGTTGGATTACTAAATTTACGAAAGATTTTAATAATAGCGATTTTTTAAAACAACAAAAAGAAGCTGGCGTTATACGAAAATTAGTAGGTTTTGAGCTCACTGAGCGTGGCATACCAAGACATGGTTATGATATTACCGATGGAAACGATGTAATTATAGGTAACGTAACATCAGGTACTATGTCGCCCTCACTAAGTAAAGGTATTGGCTTGGGTTATGTACCTGTAGATTATAGTAAGGAAGGTAGCGAAATATATATTAAAATCCGTAAAAACGAAGTTCCTTCCAAAGTAGTTAAACTACCGTTTTACAAAAAATAACGCCTATGAAAAAATGTATCGCACTTGTAGTATTGTTTTCGGTTTTTGCGAGAGCACAAGATACTGAAAGAGCGTGCGATGTTTTTTCTAAAATAAATAACGTGTTGCAATCGCAACACTTTAAGCCTAAACCGATAGACGACAGCCTATCGGTTTATGTTTTTAATACAATAATAGAAGAGCTAGACGATAACCATACCTTGTTTTTGCAACACGAATACGATACGCTTGCAAAACACAAGTACAGGTTGGACGACCATTTAAAAAACAGGGATTGCTCTTTTTTTGAAGATTTTATAACTGTATACAAAACAGCACTCAATCGTAATAAAAGCATCGTTGAGGCATTAACCGACACCAACCTACCGCACACTATTACCGATACCATGCGGTACGCCAAAAAAGCATTCCCGTACAATAAAAAGACTGAAACAAATAAAAAATTCATTCGTAAAAAAATGATTTTTGATATTCTGGAAGATGTTGCCAAGCAGAGTAAAAATAAAGATTCATTAAAGGCACTATTACCAAAGTTATTTGCAGCATCTAAAACAAAAATTACAAACAATTATTTGTGCCGTATTACTACGCTACTAAATCCTGCCGAAGGTTTTGAGCATCGTATGTACAACAAATTTTACTCTACGTTTTGTAATTATTTCGATCCACACTCAACCTATTTCAACTATAGCGAACACAATAGCTTTGTAGCTACTATCGCATCAGAAAAATACTCTTTAGGATTGTATGTGAGCCAAAACGAAGACGAAGAAATTATTGTAGAGGAGGTAGTACCTGGTGGTCCCGCTTATAAAAGCTATAAAATAGATAAAGGCGACCAGATTTTAAAACTCGCTGCTAACGATACTGAATATACAGTATCGTGCGCATCTATGGACGCCATAACCGATATTGTTTTTTCTGACGCCTATCGTAACGTAGTACTCACACTACGTAAAAAAGATGGTACCATTTATTCGGTAGTACTCGAAAAAACAATAATGAAATCAGACGACCATAGCGTATATAGTTATATATTAGGTAATGAGCACCCTGTAGGATATATTAAAATACCTAGTTTTTATACCGCCTTTGATTATAAAAGCCTAAAAGGTTGCGCAGATGATGTTGCTAAAGAAGTAATTAAATTAAAAAAACAAGGCATTGAGGGGCTTATTATCGACCTACAATACAACGGCGGTGGTGCTATGGACGAGGTTATAAATATGGCAGGAATGTTTATAAACTTTGGTCCGTTAAGTATTATAACCAACAAAAAAAGGCAAAATAACGTTATAAAAGATTATAACCGAGGTATGCTGTACGATGGTCCTATGGTAGTTGTAGTAAACAGTTTTTCGGCATCGGCAAGCGAATTTTTTGCAGGCGTAATGCAAGATTATAACCGTGCCGTAATAGTAGGCAATACCACCTTAGGTAAAGCCAGTATGCAAAGCATATTACCTTTAAATGACGGAGAAGATAATGAAGATTTTATAAAAGTTACCATTGATAAGTTTTACAGGGTTACAGGGCAAAGCAGCCAATACACAGGTATAATACCCGATGTGGCCTTACCTGAGTTTTTCGAGGAATTATTACCCCGAGAAAGCAGTATGCCTACAGCCATGAAAAATGATACCCTTAAAAAACGACTACGATTTAAAAAAATGCCCGATGTAGCACTAAAAAAGGCAATTGCACTAAGTAACCAACGTATAGCTACCGATAGTTTGTTTACCACTATTAAAACAATTAACAAGCGTATTAATAAACTATACAATGAAGACAAACCACCACTACCCATAACCTTTGATGCTGTTTTTAACGACGTACACAGCATTGATACACTGTGGGGCGATATTAATAAAATACGAGAGCACGAAAACAAGTTAATAGTACATAGCATACCACATGCCATAAATACAACTGTAACAGACGATGATTTTTACAACAGCATTAACGAGTACAAACAAAAACTACTTAAAAGTGACTTATTTGTGTACGAAGGATTACATGTTATAAACAACATTATAGCAATAAAAATGCAGTAAGCATACTAGAAATGAGCTTTATTTGTTTTTGAAAAAACGATGAATAAGCCTATTTTTGTGCTGCAAACAAATAAATTATGGGAAGAGCGTTCGAATTTAGAAAAGCGAGAAAAATGAAACGTTGGTCGGCTATGGCTAAAACGTTTACACGAATAGGAAAAGATATTGTAATTGCCGTTAAAGAAGGTGGACCAAACCCCGAAAGTAATGCAAAACTAAGAGCCGTAATACAAAATGCTAAGGCAGCTAATATGCCTAAGGATAATGTAGAGCGTGCTATAAAAAAAGCATCTGATAAAGATACAGCCAATTATAAAGAAGTATTATTTGAAGGCTATGCACCCCACGGCATAGCCATACTTATAGAAACAGCTACCGATAATAATAACCGTACCGTAGCCAACATTAGGAGTTATTTTAATAAATGTAACGGCACATTGGGCACACAAGGCTCGGTAGAATTTATGTTCGACCATACGTGTAACTTCCGTATCCCTGCCGAGGGGCAAGATATTGAGGAGCTAGAGTTGGAAATGATAGACTTTGGTGTAGAAGAAATTTTTGCTGATGAAGATGGCATTATAATGTACGCGCCTTTTGAAAGTTTTGGAGCAATACAAAAGGAACTCGAAAACAGAGAACTCGAAATACTATCGTCAGGGTTTGAAAGAATACCACAAGTTACCAAAGAACTTAACGAAGAACAGGTAGCCGATGTAGAAAAACTACTAGAAAAAATAGAAGAAGATGACGATGTTATGAATGTGTACCACACCATGAAAGAATAACATTTATAATAAAAAACAATATTAAAAAAGCTGCTCCTAACCGAACAGCTTTTTTTATTGCATAACACAGTATATTTAGCAGATAGATAAAAGCTAAAAATTTTATTATTTATTTTTTACGTAAAACTGTAACAATTTAAAAACCGAACTGTCATTATAATAAATCCAAAGTTTTAAAGTTGACGACCACAACCAGTAACATAAACGAATTAATTATTCTTTGTAAAAAAGGAAACCAAAAGGCGCAATACGACGTGTATAATTTATACTACAAGGCGATGTATAATATCTCGTTACGTATTGTTAAAGATAGCCATTGGGCAGAGGATATTATGCAAGAAGCATTTTTAAAAGCGTTTACAAAACTGGACAGTTTTAAAGGCGAAGTAACCTTTGGGGCATGGTTAAAACGTATTGTAATTAACCACAGTTTAGATAACTATAAAAAGCTAAATAAAGAAGATGTTTCCCCTTTGGATCAGGTACTGTATAAAGTGGAAGAAGATACAGAGACCGAAAGTAATAGCATCGATTTCTCTTTAATGCAAATAGGGCAAGTAAAAGAAGCTATTAATAATTTAAAGGAGAATTACAGAATAATACTTACCCTACTTTATATAGAAGGATATGACCAAGAAGAAATATGTGACATATTGAATATAAACCCTGGAAACTGCAGAACAACAATAAGCAGAGCTAAAAGCAGCTTGCTAAAAAAACTAAGTGCATAATGGAAAAAGAGAAAGATGAATTAGATACATTCTTCAATCAATTGCAAAACGATTGGAATACTGAAGAGCCTGCACAGAACCATGAAAGACGTTTTATGGATAAACTGAAAAATCAGGAGCATAAAAATACTAAACCTACACCAAAACGAATTTGGCTCAGGATAGCTATGCCCGTTGCAGCATCTGTTGCCATATTGTTAGGCATATTTATTACTAACAACAGTAATAACAACGATACCATTGAGGCAAATACAACAGAAAGTGTTGCTACTACTTTATCGCCAGAAGCAGAAGAAACACAACTTTACTTTGCCTCTATAATTAAAAAGGAATTGGCTAAAATAGAACGCGAAAGTACTCCCGAAACTAAAAAAATAGTAGAAGATGCTATGGTGCAAATGGAAGTATTGGAAAAGGACTATGAAAAGCTAACCGAAGAGCTTAAAGAAAACGGCGAAAACAAAAAAATTATCCATGCCATGATTACCAACCTGCAAACAAGAATATCTTTTTTGGAAAAAGTAATGATGCAAATAGAAAACACCAAAACCACAAACAAAAAATATTATGAAAGCAATCAATCTTAAAATTGTACTACTACTACTTGTGGCGCCTCTTGCCCTAATGGCAGGAGAACATAAAGGAAAATATAAAAAGGAAAAGAAAATAAACAAGTCGTTTAATGTAGCATCAGATGCAGCACTAAATGTGCAAAATAAGTATGGTAACATTTATGTTACTACTTGGGACAAAAACCAAACTACTATTGATGTAACCATAAAAGTAAGTGGTAACAACGAAAAAAAAGTAGAAAAAACGATAAACGGTATTGATGTTGATTTTTACAATAGCCCAGAAAGTGTAACCGCACGAACTAAAATTGATAAGCTAATGAATGGTACAATTAGCATTGATATTAATTATACCATTAAAATACCTAAAAACGGTAGTATAGACCTCGACAATATGTATGGAGGGATACAACTTAGCAAAATTAATGGTAAATCGAGAATTCGATGTAAATATGGTGACTTGGATATAGAGGAATTAAGGCATACAACGAATAACATTGATATACAATACTGTGATAACTCTACTATCGGATTTATAAAATCAGGTACTGTAAACGTACAATACTCCGAATTAAAAATTGGTAAAATGGAGAATGCCGAAGTTAATTCTCAATATACCGACGTAAGTATTGGAATGGCTGAAGACTTGAGATATCGTTCTGATTACGGCGATGTTAAAATTGGCTCTACATCCAGTATTAACGGAACATCAACCTACTCTTCTTTAAAAGTAGAACGTGTTAAAAAAGCATTTGATGTTGAGGTACAGTACGGCGATATAAAAGCTGGTTTAGAAAAAACCATTAAAAGTGTAGCCGTAAACTCTATGTATTCAGATGTTGTACTCAACCATGCCCGAGGCACTAATTTCGATTTTGAATTTGCAACACAATACGGAGATGTGTCGGGTATTAAAGGGTTTACAATTTTAAGCAAAGAAGAGAAAGACTTTAGAAACAGGTATAAAGGATATCACGGTAGTAGTGGTAATGCAAGAATATACATAAAAAACTCCTATGGTGATATAAAATTAATTGAAAAATAAAACCTTCAATACAACCAAATTCAAATTAATATCGTCTTTTAAATATAGCCATCAATTGTTTAAATAGTATACTACAACAATAAAAAATACAATCATTAAGCTGTTTCATCAACAGTAATCAATCATCAATCAAAAAACAATCATCATGAAAAAAGCAGTTTTTTTAATTGCCCTAGGCTTCTATGCCTTAATGGCAACAGCGCAACAGGAAACCCAAACCATAACGGGTAACGATAAAAAACTAGAAAAAACCCATACCGTAACCAGCTTTAATGAAATAGCCGTGCACGGACCTTTTAACGTAATATTAAAAGAGAGTAATACTGTAGGGAGTATAACCCTAAAGGGAGCTGAGAACATTGTAAACCTTATAACCGTTACTACAAATAATGGAGTGCTTAGCATTAAATTACCTAAACACATAACACTAAAAGGGCATAAAAATAATGCTGTTAAGATTATTGTGCCCTACACTACACTAAACAAAATTAGCCTTGATGGTAGCGGGAAAATTACTTCCCGAAATACTTTTACCAACGATGTGATAACCTATATAAATGGTGCAGGTATTATAGACATTAGAGTTTGGGCAAATACTACAAATGCTATAGTACTAGGCTCAGGTAGTATTATGCTAAATGGTAAGGTTAGCAACCTTACTTGTAAGGTAGTTGGCGCAGGTAGTGTAAATGCCGAAATGCTACAGGCAAACACCGTAGAGGCTATTGTATGTGGTACAGGAAATATTGTTACAGATAGCCACACCTCAATAATAGGACGAATAAGTGGTACGGGTACACTTGCTTTTAGCGGTAATCCTAGAGTACAAGATTTTAAAAAAATAGGATCGGGCGAGTTTAAAACGTTTTGATTTTATGTTTCACTTCGCTAAGAGTCACTTTTTAAGTGGCTCTTTTTTTATGCCATAAATTTGATATTATTCTAACAAAAAACCACTCTGTATAAAGAGTGGTTTTCGTGATATTTAAAAGTCTATGTATTATTTTATAAATTCAATTTTTTGTGCTTCTTCAATGTTTACACTATCAAAAAAGCCTTGTTCGCTCATCCAATCATCGCTAAACACTTTACTCATGTAGCGCGATCCATGATCTGGAAATATTAGTATTACATTACTGTTTTCGTCAAACTCACCTTCTTCAGCATATTGTCTTACCGCCTGTAAAACAGCACCACTTGTATAACCAACAAATAAGCCTTCAGTTTTTACAATGTAACGTGCAGCGTGTGCACTATCCTCGTCAGATACTTTTATAAACTTATCAATAACATCAAAATCTGTAGCCGTAGGTATCAGGTTCTTCCCTAAACCTTCTATCCTATAAGGGTAAATTTCTTTGTTGTCAAACTCTTTCGTTTCATGGTATTTTTTAAGTACCGAGCCATAAGCATCAACACCTAATATTTTAATATCGGGGTTTTTCTCTTTTAAATAACGTGCTGTACCCGATATTGTACCTCCTGTACCACTACAGGCAACAAGGTGCGTTATTTTACCGTTAGTTTGCTCCCATATTTCTGGGCCAGTAGTGTTATAATGAGCATCGATGTTTAAATCGTTAAAATACTGATTTATGTATACAGAGCCCTTAGTTTCTTCGTGAATTCTTTTGGCAACATTATAATACGAGCGAGGGTCATCTGCCGATACGTGTGCTGGGCAGACATACACTTTTGCCCCCATAGCCCGTAGCATATCTATCTTATCTTTCGATGATTTAGAGCTTACTGCCAATACGCAGTCATATCCTTTTATAATGCTAACCATTGCTACACTAAAACCAGTATTACCCGAAGTAGTTTCTATAATGGTATCTCCTGGTTTGATAATGCCTCTTCTTTCGGCTTCTTCAATAATGTATAATGCAATTCTATCTTTAGTGGAATGACCCGGATTAAAAGCTTCTACTTTAGCAAAAAAACGGCCTTCTAATCCTTCTGTAATCTTATCGACTTTAATCAGTGGGGTGTTACCAATTAATTCCAACACATTATTATAGGCTTTTATTTCTTCTTTCATAAAAAATAAGTTAATCAAGGTAAACTATGCACAAAGTTTATTAACCTCAAAACCATGCAAAGCTAACAAAAAAAATTTAATTACTTTTTAATTCCTTCCAAATCTAACAAAAAACTGTACTCTTTAGCTACTTCCTTTAAAGCCTCAAATCTGCCCGATGCACCACCGTGTCCAGCTTCCATATTTGTATCAAGATATAAAACATTATTATCTGTTTTATGCGTTCGTAATTTTGCTACCCATTTTGCTGGTTCCCAATACTGTACTTGCGAGTCGTGCAGCCCCGTAGTAACAAGCATGTTGGGATAATCTTGCTCAGTTACATTATCATAAGGCGAATACGATTTCATGTACTCGTAATATTCTTTCTCATTTGGGTTACCCCACTCGTCGTACTCACCCGTAGTAAGGGGTATACTATCGTCTAGCATGGTAGTAACGACATCTACAAAAGGTACCGATGCTATAACACCATTATACAATTGCGGCGCCATGTTTACTACTGCTCCCATAAGCAATCCACCCGCAGAGCCTCCTTCGGCATACAAATGGTCTTTAGAGGTATAGCCTTCGGCAATTACAAATTCAGAACAATCAATAAAATCAGTAAAGGTGTTTTTCTTTTTTAGTAGCTTCCCGTCTTCGTACCATTCACGCCCTAAATCTTCGCCTCCACGTATATGAGCTATAGCGTAAATAAATCCTCTGTCGAGCAAACTTAATCGTACCGAAGAGAAATACGGATCCATTGATGCACCGTACGAACCATAAGCGTATAGTAGTAGCGGGTTATTACCATCTTTTTCAATTCCTTTACGGTATACCATAGATATTGGCACTTTAGTACCATCATTGGCAGTAGCCCAAACACGTTCTTCTACATAATTGTCTTTATCAAACTTACCACCCAATACCTCCTGTTCTTTTCTAACTATTTTCTCTTGGGTTTCCATATTAAAATCGATAACTGAAGAGGGTGTAGCTAACGATTGGTACCCATAACGTAATATATTGGTATCGAAATCAGGGTTTCGGGAAACGTTTGCCGTATAGGTTTCGCTATCAAACGGCAAATAATACTCCTCGCCTTCCCATGGGCGAATACGTATTTTATTTAAACCATTGGAGCGTTCTGAGATTACTAAATAATCTTTAAAAATTTCAATATCCTCAAGCAATACGTCTTTACGGTGTGGTATAACTTCCTTCCAATTGTCCATGCCTGTTTTGTTTTCGGGCGTTTCCATTAGTTTAAAGTTGGTAGCTCCATCTTTATTGGTAACTATATAAAACGTATTACCGTAGTGCGATATGCTATATTCCAAACCACGTGTGCGGGGCTGAAATACTTTAAACTTATCATTAGGTTTTTTAGCATCAACAGTTCTGTACTCCGTTGTTAATGTACTTGATGAACCTATTACAATGTATTTTTTGGATTTTTCTTTGTATACGAATGTCGAGAAGGTTTCGTCATCCTCATTATATACTACCGTATCATTATCGGCAGATGTACCTAATTCGTGCTTGTAAATTGTTGCCGAGCGTAGTGTTACAGGATCTTTACGGGTATAGAATAACGTTTTATTATCTCCAGCCCATGTAGACCCTCCTGTGGCATTTTCTATCTTAACAGGTTGTATTTCGTTGGTTTCTAGGTTTTTTACCTGTATGGTATATTGCCTACGCGAAACGGTATCTACACCAAAAGCTACCCATTTATTATCTTCGCTAACATTAATACCACCCAACTGGAAGTACGAATGCCCTTCTGCCATTTGGTTGCAATCGAACATTATTTCCTCTTTAGCGTCAATGCTACCTTTTTTACGAGAGTAAATTGGGTAATTTTTTCCTTTCTCAAATCGGGTAATATAATAATAACCGTTGTAGTAGTACGGTACCGATGAATCGTCCTCTTTAATACGGCTCTTCATTTCCTCAAAAAGATCTTCTCTAAACGCCTTGGTGTGTTCAGTCATCTTTTCGTAATACTCATTCTCTTGGTTTAAGTAATCTATTACTTCTGGATTTTCCCTTTCATTAAGCCAATAGTAATTATCAATACGCACGTCGCCGTGTTTTTCAAGTTCTTTAGCTTTAATGGTAGCCGTAGGAGGCGTTAGGTTTTCGGTCATTTGGGTTTGTTTATTTTCCTGATTGCAGGCAAAAATAAGACAAACAGAACTCAAAAGTAATAGTTTTTTCATTGTTTTATTGGATTAGCATATAACCATGCAATTTAATATTTTTGTGCTATAAATAATTAATAAAACTTATAAAATGTTTGGAGATGTAATGGGTATGATGGGTAAAATAAAAGAAACTCAACAAAAAATAGAAGAAACGAAACAACGACTTGATACTGTATTGATTGACGAACAAAGTAATGATGGCTTACTAAAGGTAACGTTAACAGCTAACAGAACCATTAAAAACGTTAGTGTTGATGATAGTTTACTGGAAGATAAAGAGCAACTGGAAGATTACCTTGTACTTGTACTGAACAAGGCTATAGAAAAAGCAACAGCGGTAAGCGAAGCAGAACTTAGTGCTGTAGCTAAAGATGGTATGCCTAATATACCTGGGCTTGATATGTTTTCTTAGGCAGGAATTATAAACCATTAGCCGTTAGTAATTTGTAGTGGTGTTGCCAAGCTAGTACTAGCGGCTATTTTATTTTGTTTACAAACTAAGTTTACTCAACGTTTCTAAAACATATTGATGCATTACCTCTTTATAATCCAAATGGGTTACAATACGTAACTTACCTTTCCCTAACGAGCTAATGTGTATATTCTTCTGCTTTAATTTATCAATAAGCTGCATTTCGTTATACTCAGGCTTTATTGAAAATATTAAAATATTTGTTTCTACAGGTGCTACGCTCTCAACCCAACTACAGTTTTGCAACACAGCTCCTATTTCTTTAGCCCTTTTGTGGTCGTTTTCTAACCTACCTACATTATGTTGTAGGGCGTACAACCCTGCTGCTGCCAAATAGCCCACTTGGCGCATACCGCCACCCAATATTTTACGGATGCGTAACGCCCTATCTATTGTTTTTTTGTCACCTATAAGTACCGAGCCTACAGGTGCCCCCAAACCTTTAGAGAGGCAAACCGATATCGTATCGAATAATTGTCCAAACTGTTTTGGGTGTTGTTTTTTGGCTACCAAAGCATTCCATAAACGTGCACCATCCAAATGGTAAGCCAAATTATGTTTTACACATACCTCTTTTATAGCGGCAAGTGTAGCTATATCATAACAAGCACCGCCACCCTTATTAGTGGTATTCTCTACGCAAACTAAACTGGTTAGCGGACTGTGGTAAAAATCGGGAGGATTTATGGCAGCTTCTACTTGTTTGGCAGTAACCATACCCCTATCGCCATCCAAAAGGCAGCACGATACACCACTGTTAAACGATGCACCTCCGCCCTCGTACAAATAAACATGTGCCCACTTGTCGCATATCAATTGGTCGCCTGGGTTAGTATGTAGTTTTATAGCGGCTTGGTTTGCCATAGTACCCGACGGAAAAAATAAAGCAGCCTCCATACCAAACAAATCGGCAACAGCCTCTTCAAGCTCATTCACAGTAGGGTCTTGTTTATAAACATCATCCCCTACCTTAGCACGAAACATGTGTTGCAACATTTCGTGGCTTGGTTTTGTTACAGTATCACTTACCAAATTTATTTCCATAGTATCGAAAGTATAGCTTACTTTTGTAGCACAAAACTACATTATTTATGACAAATACCGAACAAATTAAAGGTATTATGGAGCGCCTCGGAGCGCTGAGGAGGTATCTTTGACATCGACAGGAAGTTAATAGAAATTACCAATGAAGAAGAAAAAACTTTTGCTCCCGATTTTTGGAATAATACTAAGGAGGCAGAGCGTATAGTGCGCGAACTCCGTAGTAAGAAAAAATGGGTAGAGGATTACGAAAAGGCAAACGCACTCGGCGAAGAACTACAGGTAATGTATGAGTTTTTTAAAGAGGGCGACGCTACCGAAACGGAATTGGATAGCCAATATGAGGAAACAATTTCGCATTTAGAAAATCTGGAGTTTAAAAACATGCTATCCGATGAGGGTGATAGCCTGAGTGCCGTACTACAAATAACGGCTGGTGCTGGTGGCACGGAAAGTTGTGATTGGGCTGCAATGCTTATGCGAATGTACATGATGTGGGGTGAAAAAGAAGGCTATAAAATAAAAGAACTCAACTACCAAGAAGGTGAAGTTGCGGGTATAAAAACCGTAACGTTAGAGTTTGAGGGCGAATACTCTTTTGGTTACCTAAAAGGTGAAAACGGTGTACACCGCTTGGTACGTATTTCTCCTTTTGATAGTAATGCCAAACGCCACACCTCATTTGCATCAGTATATGTATATCCGCTAGCGGACGATAGTATTGAGATAGAAGTTAGTCCTGCTGATATTACTTGGGAAACCATGCGATCCAGCGGTGCAGGTGGGCAAAACGTAAATAAGGTAGAAACTGCTGTTAGGCTGCGCCACCACCCTACTGGGATTATTATTGAAAACTCCGAAACACGTTCGCAATTGGATAATAAAACCAAAGCCATGCAGCTTTTAAAATCGCAACTTTACGAAATTGAGTTGAAGAAGCGGCAAGCAATGCGTGACGAAATTGAAGCGGGCAAGATGAAAATTGAATGGGGATCGCAAATTCGTAACTACGTAATGCATCCTTATAAATTGGTTAAAGATGTACGCACACAACACGAAACAGGTGATGTGGATAGCGTTATGAATGGAAACATAGATAAATTTTTGAAAGCCTATTTAATGATGATGGGGCAAAAACAAGAGGATTAATAGTATAATTTTCGTATTCTAAAAAAATAGGCAGTATGGTTACACATACTGTCCATTTTAATATGTAATTATTTGGTTATCAAAACACAATATTGGTTATCTACCATTTAACAGTTAATAGTAAGTAATGTATTACAGTTATAAAAAGTTGGTATACAAACTATTTTTTGTTATAAAACTACAACATTGGTGTTTTGTGTTGAAATTTATCGTATTTTCGATACGAGGATTTGAGCATACTAACGTAAAAACATCCTCCTAGAAGTGTGATGATTTCAGGTACAATAAATCTAATCCCAGACACTGAAAAGCAACGCCTTGAAAAGTTGCGAGATTATCAAATATTGGATACACATTCTGAAGATACTTTTGATAACATCGCCCTAATGGCATCGCAAGTATTCGGAACATCTAATGCTTTTATAACATTTGTAGATGAAGATCGGGTATTTTTGAAATCAAACCTTAGTAGCATTCCCGTTAACGAAGTGCATCGTAAAGAAAGCCTTTGTAGTTTTGCTATACTCCATGATAAAGTTACCGTATTTAATGACACCTTAGATCATCATAGCCTATCGCACTTACCTTATGTAAGTGAAGAGGACGGCATACGTTTTTATGCTGGTGCGCCACTAAAATCTCCAGAAGGGCATAATATGGGTACTATATGTGTAGTAGATTCTGTACCTAAAGAAACTAACGACGAGCAGTTAGGAATGCTAAAAACATTATCGCGCATTATTATAGATAAGCTAGAGAATAGGTTACGTTACAACAAAGCAATAAAATCGCAGATTGATTTAATGAATATTGCACTTCACGAAATTAAAAATCCGCTTGCTTCTATAAATCTTGCTAACGATATACTTCGTAAAGATAGCAGCAAGAGCGGAAAGATGACTACGATGATAAAATCATCAGTTAATATGATACAGAGTAAGCTAAATGATCTTTTAAAACAATCCGAGCAAGAAGATAAAAAACTCGTCCTTGCTATAGAGGAAGTAAACTTGGTAGACGTATTTAAAAAGATACTTGCAAATTTTGAATTGCTCGCTAGTCGAAAAGCACAGGTGATATTATTGGAATGTGATGAGAATTTGCCAAGCATTTATGCAGATAAAGCCAAAATATCTGATGTACTACACAATCTTGTTAGCAATGCATTAAAATACTCGTATCATGGTGCTACCGTTAGTATAATAGCCCGAAGTACCAATAACGTAATACGAATAGAGGTTCATGATGAAGGGCAGGGTCTTGACGAAGATGATATGAAAAAACTATTTAGAAAGTTTGCCAAACTAAGCTCTAAACCTACAGGTAAAGAAACCTCTAGCGGTTTAGGTTTAGCAATATCAAAATCGTTTATAGAACTCCATAAAGGTACTATAGAAGCTATTAGCGAAGGTAAAAACAAAGGTACTTGCTTTGTAATATCATTACCTATAAATTATAAAGAAGAAGCTATTCCCGAACTTCAAGAATATTAATAGCTCCCTTACAAATCAACTTACTATATCTATGCCTATTAAATAGCTATATCTATATTGGTTATTTACAAAATCTTGTTAGGTATCTTTTACGCTATAGGTAGTGTTAGCGTTTACAGTATAAACTATTAACTAGCAATTAATTTTACTAATGGTAAAGTAGTGTCTATCTTAAAAAACACTGATTATATAGTAAAGTAATGCTGCTATAAGTGCCGATATGGGTATAGTTAATACCCAAGCCCAAAGTAAACTAATAGTTACGCCCCACCGTACCGCCGATATTCTTTTGGATATACCTACCCCAATTATAGAGCCTGTAATGGTATGTGTAGTAGATACTGGAATACCAAAATGCTCGGCAGTATACAACGTAATAGCTCCTGCAGTTTCGGCAGCAACCCCTTCTAACGATGTTACTTTGGTAATTTTAGTACCCATAGTCTTTACAATTTTCCAACCACCACTCATAGTACCCAAAGCAATCATAACAAAACTGGCAAGGGGTACCCAACTCCAATGGTCTACAAAATACTTAAACGGATTGGCAGCCGTTTGGTAGGCTTCCATAGGTTCAATTTGCGTATGGTAATATATTACAGCAGCACCAATAATACCCATTACCTTTTGTGCATCGTTTGCACCATGCCCAAGGCTAAATAATGCCGACGATACTAATTGAAATCTTTTAAACCATTTATCGGCTTTAGATGGGTTTGCCTTTCGGCAAACATTAAGTATTATTACCGTTATAAAATAGGCTACCAGCATACCAATAATAGGTGCCATAAATATAAATAGTATAATAGGTAGTACCTTAGCGTAATTTACTACGGTACTAATATCTGCTCCGTCAACAGTAAAAGAATGTGCTAATGCAGCCCCCATAAAGCCTCCTATAAGGGTATGCGATGATGATGATGGAATACCCAGCTTCCAAGTAAATAAGTTCCAAGTAATAGCAGCAATTATCCCCGCTAAAATAACCTCGAGTGTTATAAAATCTTCACTAACTGTTTTAGCAATAGTATTACCAATTTTAAACTCCCCTATCCAGTACCGTGAAATAAAGTAAGCTAAAAAATTAAAAAAAGCTGCCCATAATACTGCCTGAAAGGGTGTAAGCACCTTTGTAGCCACTATAGTAGCAATAGAGTTAGCCGCATCATGAAAACCATTAATGTAATCGAAAATGAGGGCTAAAACTATAATTATAATAAGTAACGTCATAAATGAGCGGATTGAAAGGTAAGGTTTATGAATGTTTTACGGCTATAGACTCTAAAACATTGGCTACACCTTTACATTTATCTGTTGCCGTTTCTAACGCCGAGAGTACTTCTTTGTACTTAATAACGTTAAGCGGGTCTTTCTCTTTCTCAAAAATATCAGCAACAGCCCTTTCAAAAACATTATCCGATTTACTTTCCAGCTTATAAATACGTTGGCTACAGTCTGTAATACCCTTTAAGTTTTTCATATCCTTTAAATCGGCAACCGCAACTTGTATTAACTGGCACGCCTCCAAATTTATCTCGGTTAACTTTCGTATCGATTTGGTAATGTTCTCTACTTGGTACAGGCGCATTCTGTTACCAGCACCGTACATATAATCGGCAACATTATCTATAGCCGACATTAGGGCATAAATATCTTCCCTATCAAAAGGGGTAATAAAGTTACGACTTAACTCAAGGTTGGTTTGGTGCGCAATGCCTTCTATAACGCTTTCAATACGCTCTATTTCCATCAAAAACTCATCCCTATCTTCTTTAGGTGTATTTACAGCCTCATGCATTTTTTCTGCCAAAAGCACTAAATTTTGGGTAGCCTGTTCAAATAATGGAAAGAACTTCTTGTCTTTCGGTACAAGAAATTGAAAGATGTTATTTATAGACATTAAAATAGATTTAAATTCGGCAAATGTAGGAATATAATGTTGCTAAAATGTTAACTAATAGCAAACTAAAAGTTATTCCAACACTACTGTTTTTAACAAAGTAGCATATAGCAATAACCAACTTACAAAACATAATACAATATTATATAATAACTTACGATTTATTTTGAAAAAATGCAGGATTAACAAGATTTTTCGACGGCTTAACAATTACTTAAAGTATAATTTTAAATAATAGTAGGCATTGTAGCATATTTTTGCGGTGGTACAAACCCCTATTAACCAAATATGAAACATAAAAGAAAATCATCCAAATCTGAACAAATACTTGGTAGGATTTCTAACGAAAAATATTTCTTTCTTTTAATACTCGCTGTTTTTACACTTAGTGCCCTATTTTACAATCAACCGCAAATAGCCATGTGGATTGGTTTTTTTACAGCAGCCTATGCAACAGTATCTAACGATAGTATACAATCCTTAGGTACTTTTATCGAAAGTAATCAGGACAAAAAATGGTACATCCTCTGGCTCTATGTTGGTACATTATTTTTAGCTACCGTTACGGTAAGCTGGATTGTTTTTGATGGCGATGTTACTTATCAACGTTTATTAAAACCCGATGGTACAAGTAACTACCCCCACCCCGAAGAGTTTTCGTTTTTTATACTAATGGCGCCTTTGGTACTGCTAATACTAACACGATTACGTATGCCAGTATCAACCACCTTTTTAATGCTGAGTGTATTTAGCTCATCATCTAAAGGGATTACTACAATGGTATCTAAAAGTGTATCGGGTTATTTTATAGCCTTTGTAGTATCGGCATTAATATGGTATTTTGGGTATAACTACATTAGGAAAAAGTTTAAGAGCAGAAAAGTACACCCCATGTGGATGGTAGTACAATGGCTGGTTAGTGGTATATTATGGTCGGTTTGGGTAATGCAGGATGGTGCTAATATTGCCGTATTCCTACCCCGAAAATTAGATACCTTCCAATTCATAATTTTCTGTTCGACTATATTTATAGGCTTAGGATTGCTATTCTTCTTAAGAGGGGATAAAATACAAAAAGTAGTCAGTGAAAAAGTACGTATATCGGACATTAGGGCAGCAACGCTTATTGATTTTACCTATGCACTTATCCTAATCTACAAGCTGTTTATTAGCACCGTACCTATGAGTACCACCTGGATTTTCTTGGGGCTTATTGGCGGTAGAGAAATAGCCATAAATCTTGCACGACTCAAAAAAGGTAAAAAGCATAAAAAGAAAGCATTACGCATTATAGGAAAAGACTTTTTATACGCCTCTATAGGTTTAATAATATCGTTAAGTTTGGCCGCAACCGTAAATGAAGCCATTAGGCAAGACCTGATGATATTTTTAGGATTGGACTAAAATTAGCACATTATTATACAACCCAAAAGGAGCAACCTAGCGTTGTTCCTTTTTTGTTAAGCCACAGTTGTAAAATATATTTTTGTAACAACTAAATGGTAACACTATCAAATTTCAAACGATTTCGTATTTTAGCCTTCGAAAATTACAACATCAATAAAACTTAGCATAATACCATGGATATTAACTTCAACAAAAACGAAGACCATAATAAACTTTTACTCTCTGAGATGAAACGCAAACTAGCACAGGTAAAACTGGGCGGTGGCGAAAAGAGAATTGCAAAATTGCATTCGCAAGGTAAAATGACTGCTCGTGAGCGTATTGAATTTTTACTAGATAAAGGCAGTAAAAGTGTAGAGATAGGTGCTTTTGTTGGCGAGGGTATGTACAAGGAACATGGCGGATGCCCATCGGGCGGTGTAGTGGTAAAAATAGGCTACGTTAGCGGCAAGCAATGCATTGTTGTAGCTAACGACGCTACTGTAAAAGCAGGAGCATGGTTCCCGATAACAGGTAAAAAGAATTTACGGGCACAGGAAATTGCTATAGAAAACAGATTACCTATAATTTACTTAGTGGATAGTGCTGGAGTGTATTTACCGATGCAGGATGAAATATTCCCCGATAAAGAACACTTTGGTCGCATATTTCGTAACAATGCTGTAATGAGCAGTATGGGCATTACACAAATAGCAGCCGTAATGGGTAGCTGTGTTGCTGGTGGTGCTTACTTACCTATTATGAGCGATGAAGCGCTTATTGTAGATAAAACAGGGAGCATCTTCTTGGCGGGTAGTTATCTGGTAAAAGCAGCTATTGGCGAAAGTATAGACAACGAAACATTAGGCGGTGCAACTACACATTGCGAAATATCGGGCGTTACCGATTACAAAGCAAAAGATGATAAAGATGCTCTAACCACTATTAAAAACATAGTAGATAAAATTGGCGATTACGATAAAGCAGGCTACAGCCGTATTAAACCCGTAAAACCTGAATTAGAGGAAAAAGACATTTACGGTATACTACCAAAAGCCCGTAACGAGCAGTACGATATGATGGAAATCATCAATCGCTTGGTAGACGGTAGTGAGTTTGAAGAATATAAAGCAGGCTACGGGCAAACCATTATTACAGGCTATGCACGTATAGATGGCTGGGCTGTAGGTATAGTAGCCAACCAACGTAAAGTAGTAAAAACCAAAAAGGGAGAAATGCAATTTGGGGGCGTTATCTATTCGGATAGTGCCGATAAAGCCACACGCTTTATAGCCAACTGCAATCAAAAGAAAATTCCGTTGGTGTTTTTACAGGATGTTACAGGCTTTATGGTAGGCTCAAAATCAGAACATGGTGGTATTATTAAAGACGGTGCCAAAATGGTAAATGCCGTAAGTAACTCGGTAGTACCTAAATTTACTATTGTAATAGGCAACTCTTACGGTGCAGGTAACTACGCAATGTGCGGTAAGGCGTACGACCCTCGTTTTATGCTGGCATGGCCAAGTGCCGAGCTTGCCGTAATGGGAGGTACACAAGCTGCCAAAGTATTAATGCAGATAGAGGCATCATCGTTAAAAGCAAAAGGCGAAAAAGTGGATGAAAAGAAAGAGCAAGAACTTTTTGATAAAATAAAAGCACGTTACGATGCGCAAGTATCGCCATATTATGCAGCATCGCGTTTGTGGACAGATGCTATTATCGACCCGTTGGATACCCGAAAGTGGATTTCGATGGGTATAGAGGCTGCCGACCACGCTCCTATCGAAAAACCTTTTAACTTGGGTGTAATACAAGTATAAACACATTATCATTTTTATAGTATCTTAGCTTCGTACACTATTATGTACGAAGCTAATTTTTTTAAAAACAGGTTATGAAAAAAGCATTCCTAGTAACTTTATTTGCTTTTATAACAATAACAACTATTGCACAACCTACCACACGTCGTGATACGTTGCAAGGCGGGTTACGCCCCGAACGTACTTGTTTTGATGTGCTAAAATACAACCTCAACATTACCATTAATCCTAACAAAAAACACATTAGTGGGTATAATGCTATTGAATTTAAAATAGTTGAGAATACCGATACCATACAATTGGATTTATTCGAGAATATGACTGTAGATAGTATCGTATTAAACAAGCAACATCTTAACTATAAAAGAGAGTACGATGCTATTTTTATACGCTTTCCCACAATCTTAAAAAAAGATAGTAAGCAGAAATTACGCTTTTATTATAGTGGCAACCCTGTGGTGGCACGCAACGCCCCCTGGGATGGCGGTTTTGTTTTCCGTAAAGACAATCAAGGTAAGCCTTGGGTAGGTGTTGCCGTACAGGGCACAGGGGCTAGTTTGTGGTATCCTGTAAAGGACCATCAAACCGATGAGCCCGATAATGGTGCTACTATAAAAGTAGCTGTGCCTAACGGATTGATGAATGTGAGTAACGGACGTTTTACAGGTAGTACAGATGTAGGAAATGGTTATACCCGTTGGGACTGGGAGGTTACCAACCCCATTAACAACTACAACATAACCGTAAATATTGCCGATTACGCACACATACACGATACCGTAAACGGACTGGATTTGGATTATTATGTTTTAAAAGACAACGAAGAAAAAGCCCGTAAACACTTTGAAGAAGTAAAACCTATGATTGCATGTTTTGAGGAAAAATTTGGTAAATATCCTTTTTACGAAGATGGTTATAAGCTTGTAGAAACACCGTATTTGGGTATGGAACACCAAAGTGCCGTAGCTTACGGGAATGGTTTTAAAAAAGGCTACAGAGGGTACGATTTATCATTTTCGGGTGTAGGGATGTTGTTTGATTATATTACGATACACGAAAGCGGGCATGAATGGTTTGGTAACAGTATTACCTCAAAAGATGTTGCCGATATGTGGATACACGAAGGATTTACAACCTACTCGGAAACTGTTTATGTAGAGTGCCGTTACGGTTACGAAAAAGCCATGAAATACGTTAACGGGCAACGTTTAAACGTACAAAATGATAAACCTATT
The DNA here is from genome assembly GCF_019613795.1 of Flavobacterium litorale. Taxonomy (NCBI): domain Bacteria; kingdom Pseudomonadati; phylum Bacteroidota; class Flavobacteriia; order Flavobacteriales; family Flavobacteriaceae; genus Flavobacterium; species Flavobacterium litorale. The sequence continues at coordinate 1,877,256 of NZ_CP080429.1, read as the reverse complement.
ATCGGAATTTTTGGGGTTAACCGAGAAGGCTCTGGCGATATGTATTTTAAAGGTGCTTTGTTTTTAAATACGCTGCGCCATGTTATTAATAATGATGATAAATGGTGGGCAATGCTTTTAAAATATGCTAAAACCTACCGTAAGCAAGTTATTGATACCGAAACAGTAATCAACTTCTTTAATACGGAAAGTGGTATAAATCTTACGCCTATTTTTAATCAGTACTTAAACTATACCAATATACCAGTATTGCAATTACAGCGCAAAAACGGTTCAGTGCAATATCGGTGGGAAACAAATGTACAGCATTTTGAGATGCCTATTGACATTGTTATAGAGGGTAAAGAGATACGGGTAACAGGGACTACTGCTTGGCAAATATTGCCCAATGCAGCCAAACGCCTTAAAAGCGTTGTACCACAGCAGGATAAATTTTATATAAAAGTGCAAAAACTTTAAGCCGTTGCCATACTAGCAGTACGCATTGCTTTGCCCGAAGCTGTTTCGGCAAATTTCTCTATAAACAATACTGCTTTTGGCTTCTCGAATTTATCAAGGTCGGAGAATATTTTCTTATCAATATCGTAAGGTTCGCCCTCTACAACCAAAACAAGTTTTTCGCCCAGTTGCTCATCAGGTACACCTTTTACAAAATAACGTCTGTCTAAATTTCCCGATAGCTTTTCTTCTATCTGTTCTGGAAATAGTTTTACCCCTCCGCTATTAATAACATTATCGTACCTGCCCAACCATATAAACTGGTTGTCGCCAATTATATCTACAATATCGTTAGTTACAACAGGTTCAGTACACAATTTGTACGGGTTAATAACAAGGCATTGTCTGTCATCTTGGCTTATGGCTACGTTGGGTAATACTGTAAATGCCGACTCCCCTATTTCTTTAGCAGCAATATGCGTAATCGTTTCAGTCATGCCATACGTTTCATATATTTTGCTAGGAATCGTAACTAACTGCTCTGCTAGTGCTTGGTTTACCTTAGCGCCGCCGAGTATAAGTTTTTTAATTCGGTACAATTTATCGATTGATGCTTCCGCCTGCATAGGCACCATAGCAGCAAAATCGTATTTTTCGTTACCGCGTGGTAAAGGTGTTGTGGTAGGTGCTACAAGTTCTAATTCCCAACCGAGTATAAAAGCCCTAACAAGCATCATTTTTCCTGCTACATAAGCAGTAGGTAAACAATGTAATGCTTTTATACCTGCCGATAAATCAAAAAAATCGCCTGTAGCTATGGCAGAGTTAACCATAGCCTGCTTGTCTACTTCTATCGTTTTGGGTAGCCCTGTTGTACCCGATGTTTGCATGGCTATATAAGGTTTGCTATCAAACCAATCGAGTATAAAATCGCCTACTGCACTTTCAAAAGGTTGCCCTTCTTTAATAAAGCTATACGCTATTCGGCATAAATCATTTTTAGTAAGGTGAAAACCATTTAGTTTAAAACTGTTGTGCACAAAATTATAGTCAAGTTCACGCATATATCAAAGTACTTTTTAGTTATTCTTGGGTCAGTTTAATACGCCCCGTCAGTCTGCTTTTCCAGCCCGACCAGCCATATTTTCTACTAAAGATAAACAAAAGAATTGGATATAGGATGAGTAGGGGTACAAAAATATCGAACCCTACCGATGGTTCGGAAACATCTTTTAGCACCGAATCGGTTTGAAAAGCAGTCCAATCGGATGTTACTAAAAGTGCCGAAATGAGGTTATTGGCTGCATGAAAACCAAGCGCTAACTCAATGCCATCGTCCATTAATGTTATAATACCCAAAAACAAACCTGTACCAATGTAATAGAACAACAATATGTAGCCAATTTTCTCAATTTCGGGGTTAGCAATGTGCATTACACCAAATAGTAATGATGTAGTAATTAGCGGAATTAACCTGCTTTTGGTAACAATACCAATACCTTGCATAAGATACCCTCGAAACAAATACTCTTCAAAACTGGTTTGCATTGGTACCATTATCATGGCAATAATAGCAAGCGTAGCAAAGGGTACCAAGTTAAAATTAAGCACAAAATTATCGGGGTTTGTAACATAGGCTAAACCTATAAAACCTGCTGTAATACCGCCCCAAACCGCAAACGAAAACCAAACTCTGCTCCAGTCTACTTTATCACGAGCAGTAGTAAGGCTCGTTATACTTTGCTTATTTACATACTTTACCCATACCAATAATGCTATAAGCAAAATTATCATGGGCATTAACGTTTCTATAAAAACCTGATTTGTTCCTTTTTTAGCAATTTCCTGCCGCAATACATCCTCTACATCTATATTCATTACAACAATAACAACGTAGTTTAACGCCATTAACCCTAGTAGCACCAATGGTATGGGTAGGTACTTTATAAAGTCAAAATTCTTAGTGTAAGCCTTTTCTATAAACATTAGTTAATTTAATCTTAGATTAGGGCAATATACTTCTATTTTGGGGTAATATTCATTTAATTTGCAAAAAAAAGAAACGATGATAACCATATACCACAACCCCAGATGCAGCAAATCGCGCGAGGGAATTCAACTATTAGAATCGAAAGGAAAATCATTTAAAGTTGTAAAATATTTAAAAGAACTTTTGGATAAAGAAGAGCTTAAAAACCTAATTGAAAAGTTAGGTATTGCCCCAATAGAATTGGTGCGAAAAAACGAAGCCATTTGGAAAAAGGATTATAAAAATACCAATTTAACAGATGATGCGCTTATTGAAATAATGGTACAATACCCGAATTTAATAGAACGCACTATAGTTGTAAATGGAGATAAGGCAATAGTTGGTCGTCCTGCGGATGCAATCGAGAAGATACTTTAACAAAATTTTAGTACCATCATCTTAAACTTACCATGATTTTTGCAGTCTTACACGCAAAAAAATTAGATTCATCTTTACCATACTTCATGAAAAAATTACAAACTTCACTCGTTTTACTCCTACTACTTTGCACCTCAATCATGTTTTCGCAAAGTAAGGCAAAGGTAAGCGGACAAGTGATAGAGCAAGATACCAAACAACCCCTAGAATTTGCAACAGTAACCATACAAACTACCGATAACCAAACAGTAAGCGGAGGACTTACTGATATTAACGGTAAGTATAGCATTGATGTTCCTCCGGGAACATACAATATAAAATTCGACTTTATATCGTTTAAATCTACAGCTATAAAAAGTAAGGCAATAACGGGTAATACTAATTTGGGCGTTACTTTAATGGCACCCGATGCTACACTATTAAATGAAATAGAAATTGTTGCCGACCGCTCTACCGTAGATATAAAACTGGATAAAAGAGTGTACAACGTAGGTAAAGATATGATTGTACGAGGCGGTAGTGTAAGCGATGTGCTGGATAATGTACCCTCCATATCTGTAGATCCTGATGGTAACGTAAGCCTTAGAGGCAATGATGGTGTTACCATATTGATTGACGGGCGCCCCTCTAACCTTGCGGGTAGTAACGTTGCCGAAGTATTGCGTTTGTTACCAGCTGAGTCGGTAGAGAAAGTAGAAGTAATAACCAACCCATCGGCACGGTACGACGCCGAAGGTGGTGGCGGTATTGTAAACATTATACTCCGTAAAGGTAAAGCAAATGGTTTCAATGGGTCTGTTGTAGCCTCTACAGGATACCCCGATAATCATGGGCTAAATGCCAACCTCAACTACAGGAGCGATAACTATAATCTTTTCTCCAATTTAGGGTATAGTTATAGGAGTAGCCCTGGAAATTTTTCAACGGACTCGGAATATTTTGATGAAGAGGGCAATACAACAAACTTTGTAAATGAAAGACGTGATTACGAAAGAGAACGTCAAGGCTATAATGCCAGTTTTGGAGCCGACATATTTTTAAATAAAACTACCACCTGGACCAATAGTATTAACGTACGTGATAATGATGGCGAAAACCCCACCGAAACGTACTACGATTATTTTTTTGCCGATGGCTCGTTTGACGAAACACGTTACCGTTATAACCTTGAGGAAGAAGAAAGCGATAACATTCAATTTTCGAGTAGCTTACTTAAAAAGTTTAATGATGAAGGGCATAAACTAGATGTAAACCTGTCGTTAGCCAAAAGCAACGATTACGAAAAAGCACAAATTGACGATATTGTAATTGGTACTACCACACCTGAAGTTGATAATATTTTCCAGCGAACACTTAGTGATGAAGAGGAAGATAGAGCACTCGCTCAGGTAGATTATGTACTACCCTTTGGAGAAGGAAGCCAGTTTGAAGCAGGGTATCGTGGAAGTTTTTTAGAACTTACTACCGATGCACAAACTGAAACGTTGGAAAATGATATTTGGATTATAGACCCTAACTTTTCGAGTTTACTAGAGTACAAAGAGAATGTAAATGCCTTTTATGCGCAATACGGCTCTAAAATAGGTAAATTCTCCTATTTACTAGGATTGCGTTGGGAAGACTCCGATATTGAAGTAAACTTACTTGATAGAGAAGATTTCAATACTAAAAAATACAACAACTTTTTCCCGAGTGCATTTTTATCGTATGAGTTTTCTGAGGGCACTAATGCAAGCATAAGCTATAGCCGCCGTATAAACCGACCCAGAGGATGGTTTATTAACCCCTTTTCTAGCCTAGTAAGTAACATTAATATATTTACGGGTAACCCAGACCTAGACCCGTCCATGACTGATGCTATGGAGGTAGGTTTTCTTAAAAAGTGGAATAAAGTTACACTAAGCAGTACCGCATACGTAAACATTACTAAAGACGTATATCAGTTTGTACGTAGGGAATCGGGAGAATTTTTTACCCAAGTAGTAGGTGGCGAAGACATTGTTAACGACAATAACGAGGTAATAGAGGTAATTGATGGCGAGGATGTACGAACTCCCATTATACTAACATCTCCCGTTAACTTAGCCAAACAATACCGTTATGGTTTTGAGTTTGATGTAAATTACAACCCTTACCGCTGGTGGAGAATAAACGGTAACTTTAACTTCTTTAAAAATCAAATAGATGGCGATTATACCTATACTAACTTTTTAGGCGAAACTATAGTACAGAACTTCGATAATTCTAATTATAGTTGGTTTACACGCGTAAATTCTAGAGTGAGCCTACCCCTAGATATTAACTGGCAACTTAACGCACGTTACACTGGACCCCGAGAAAACGCACAAAGCCGATATAAAGGCATATTCTCGGCAGATACGGCAATAAGTAAAGATATATTAAACGAGCGTGCTACAATAAGTTTAAACGTAAGAGATATTTTAAACTCTAGGAAAAGAAAACTCACTAACACACTACCACAAGTAGAGTCGTACACCGAGATGCAATGGAGGGAACGACAAATAACACTATCGTTTACGTACCGCTTTAACCCAAGTAAAGCCGATAAAAACCAAGAACAGCGCGGCAACCAGCAAGGTGATGGTGGCGATTTTATGGGTAAATAAAAAAAGAGGCAAATGCCTCTTTTTTTGTACTATATTATTTTCTAGAAAAAGCCCATACCAAAAACCTCTCCGCTAGGGCATCCGCCAATGGTAGCACCTGGTTGTGGCATATTTATGTGTAAAGGTCGGTGTTCATCGCCAAAATGAAACGTATCATACCCTACATACACATCACGCTCCTTATAATTTAAAATATCTGACGTTAGATTGTAGCGTCCAAAAGCCTTATTAAAATTTTTAGTATAATACGAAAAATCAAGTTCTGAAGATAGCTGATAGTTATTGGTATTTTTAACAGCTAACGAAAGTGTTTTAGGCAATTCCTGTGCGTAAGTTAACGTACAAGCAAATAACAATAAAGGTAAAAGTAGCTTTTTCATAGTCTAAAATATTAAAGTGATGCCTTATAAATATAGCAAAAAAATATGAGTAAAACACGCTCCTATCAATCGTAACATACAAATTAACAGCAATTTAAGATCTGTAAGTATTATTACTCTAAATTTTAAGTTAAAAACAAATTTAGCATTAGCAATTAATACGCTGCCTGCACGGATTTTAATATATTTGTAGTACTACAATTAATTATAGAGCAATGAAATTAGAACAAATTTATACAGGCTGTATAGCACAAGCAGCCTACTACTTAGAGAGTAATGGCGAGGTTGCCATATTTGACCCACTTAGAGAAGTACAGCCTTACATTGACCGAGCTGAAAAGGACGGTGCTACCATAAAATATATATTCGAAACCCATTTTCATGCCGATTTTGTATCGGGTCATATTGATTTGGCACAAAAAACAGGAGCAAAAATTGTTTATGGTCCTACAGCAAAGCCAAATTTTGAAGCTACAATAGCTACCGATGGTCAGGAATTTAAAGTAGGAGCATATACTGTACAAGCCATACATACACCAGGGCACACGTTAGAAAGTACTTGCTATTTGTTAATGGACGAGAATAAGGAGCTACATGGTATTATAACAGGTGATACTTTGTTTATAGGCGATGTTGGACGCCCCGATTTGGCGCAAGCACTTACCAAAGAATTAACACAAGAAGTTTTGGCATCGCACCTGTACGATTCGCTTCGTAACAAAATTATGCCATTACCCGATAGTACTATAGTATACCCTAGCCATGGCGCAGGTAGTGCATGTGGTAAAAACATGAGTAAAGAAACTACTGATACGTTGGGCAACCAAAAGAAAACCAACTACGCACTACGTGCAGATATGACTAAAGAGGAATTTATAGAAGAACTTTTGGATGGGCTTACTACCCCCCCAGCCTATTTTCCGCAAAATGTAATGCTAAACATACAAGGTTATGATAGTTTGGATACTATAATGACAAAAGGACTTACAGCACTAAATCCTGAAGAATTTAAAGGCATGGCAGAAACAACAGGTGCTATTATACTGGATGTACGAACCGAAGCCGATTTTATAACACAACACATACCTGGCTCCATATTTATTGGTTTAAACGGTGGTTTTGCCCCTTGGGTTGGCGCGCTAATACGCGATGTAAAACAACCATTGCTACTAGTTATACCTGAAGGAAAAGAACAAGAGGCTATAACACGTTTGGCACGTGTAGGCTTTGATAATACCTTGGGCTACTTAAAAGGTGGTTTACAAGCTTGGAAAGCAGCAGGGAACGAAACGGATAGTATACGCTCAGTAAGTCCAGATGCATTTGAAGAAAGCTACAACAAAAACAAACAGCCAATAGTAGATTCGCGAAAGCCAAGCGAGTACAATAACGGTCATGTATTAGATGCTATTAATATACCTTTAGATTTTGTTAATGAAGAATTAGCATCGGTACCCAAAGAAGGCGATTTCTTTTTGCACTGTGCAGGCGGATACCGTTCTGTAATTATGGCATCAATACTAAAATCCAGAGGGTATCATAACATGATTAATATCGAAAAAGGGTTTGGTGGCATAAAAAACACAACCGTAAAAACAACACTAAATACAGCAGAGCCTGCATAACCGAATAAGGCTAAAAATAAATTTTAGGACGAAGCTGCAACGACCTAAATACAATTACTTTTGCAGCACTAAAACAACATCATAATTATGAAAAAAATTCTTTTATTTCTTGCTGTTTCAGCAGCTTTTGTATCCTGTGAAAAAAAACTAGCAGATAATGAATACGAAATTACTGGTAAAATTGCAGACGAGGCAATGAACGGTAAAAATGTAATACTAGAAAAACAGGGGGGCTATACGGGTTATGTACCTGTGGATACAGCAACTGTAGAAAAAGGAAAATTTATATTTAAAGGTACTGTTACAGAGCCTTCGTTGCATTTTATTTCTTTTCAAGATAATACAGGCGAAAAAGCAAATTTTATATTAGAAAGTGGAAGAATTACATTGGATGTAGATAAAGATACCATTTACAACTCTGTACAAGGTGGTACGTTTAACAACGAAAAACTTAGCGAGTACACCAAGGCTATGAAAGCCAATAATGATAAAATGACGAAATTCCAGAAAGACAATACACCTGTAATGATGGAAGCACGTGAAAAGCAAGATACTGCAACAATGGAGCGACTTAATGATGAGTACGAAATCATTGCAAAAGAATCGGAGGCAGCAAACGTAGCTTTTATAAAGGAAAACCCTAAGGCTTACATCAATGTATTTATACTACAACAGCTAATGGGATCTAGAACATTAGAGAGTACAGAGCTGAAAGAATTATACAATACTATTGATCCTGAGGTAAAGGAAACAGAAGAAGGTAAAAAACTTAGCGAAACGTTTACCGCAATGGAAGAGAAAGAAAAAAACAGAGCATCTGTAAGTAATGGTAACATGGCACCCGATTTTGCTGCACCAAACCCTGAGGGTAAAACAATATCACTTAAAGAGGCTATGGGTAAAGTAACCATTATAGATTTTTGGGCATCGTGGTGTAAACCATGCCGTATGGAAAACCCAAATGTTGTAGCCATGTATGAGGAACTGCATAAAGATGGACTTAACATTATTGGTGTATCGTTAGATAGAGATGAAGATGCTTGGAAAAAAGCTATTGCAGATGATAACTTAACATGGAGCCAAATATCCAACCTAAAATTTTGGGAAGAGCCTATTGCCAAAAAATATGGCGTAGAGTCAATTCCTGCAACGTTTATACTAGATGCTGATGGTAAAATAGCAGCACAAAACCTAAGAGGTGAAGAATTAAAAGCCAAAGTAAAAGAGCTTTTAGCACAATAATATTGCAAACTATTTCGGTCAAATAAAAAATCTCCCAATTGGGAGATTTTTTATTTATTTAACCTACAACAGGTTATAAAATACTTACCAAAATAGCCCTGTTTATGTTTGTTTAGTAAAAAAACAATCCTATATTTGCAACCGCAATTAGCAAAAGCTATAACACATTGCTAGCCGTAAAACGGGGAGATACTCAAGCGGCCAACGAGGGCAGACTGTAAATCTGCTGACTATGTCTTCGCAGGTTCGAATCCTGCTCTCCCCACAAAAAAGGAAATTATTATTATGGTAATTTCCTTTTCTATTACACCTTAATGTACAGTATTTATTTTACGTTACTATAGGTTCAGGTGCTTTCCTGATAGTAACCCCTTTTTCTTACGATATTGGTGCAACACTATTAGTATAAAAATACCAACACGTTTTATAACTTCAAATAATTATAAACAAATGCTATATGCATTTTAGTTAGCATAGAAAATTATGATTTTGAGAGAAAATAATATAGCTTGCGCCAATTATACTATCACCTAGATAGCTCAAATAATCAATCTTTTTGTTAGCTGTAGTGCTATTAAAAATGAATAAACTACTATTTTTCTACATCGCATTAATCTTAGTAACTACCCCTAGTTCACTAACTGCACAAAATCAGAATAAATTTATTGTTCCCGACCGCTCTAATAAAAACATGTGGCAAAACTTTACTTACGATATAGGTAATGTTTTTTTAGGAGCAGGATATGCTTACAGCAGACCATTATACTGGCAAGGCAACGATTTTTTAAAGCTAGGTAGTGTGGCCGTTAGCACCTATGGGTTATACCTTATTGATGATAATATTCGTAACGAGTTTTTAAGCCATAAGGATGATGTACCACAAGTGTTGTTAGATTACGGTTGGTATGCCGGTAGTCCGCAAAACAATTACGGTTTTACAGGAGCTGTATATTTAACAGGTTTATTTACTAAAAACCCAAAGCTAAGGCGTACGGGAGTACTTTTAATATCATCGGCAACGGCAACAGGTTTTTTACAACAGGTAACAAAGTCGGCAACAGGCAGGGCTCGCCCAGGAAGTGGGTATGGCAAAAACCATTTTCGCCCATTTGGTGCCGATAAAGCCTATCGCTCGTTTCCTTCGGGACATGCTGTACTAACATTTACCAATGCTCACGTTATAGCAAAACAATTTAAAAATATTTGGGTAAAGGCAGGTATTTATGCCGTAGGTATAATACCAGGAGCTTCCAGAATTTACGCTGATGCACACTGGGCTAGCGACGTGTTTTTAAGTTGGGCAATGAGCTATTTTATTGTAGAAGCTATAGATGTATATTTGGACAAAAAATATAACGAGAAATATAACGACAAACCAAGATCGGTAGGTACGTTTTCATTAAGTTTTGGAGGTAACCTATTAGGTGTTAGGTATACTTTTTAAAGCATAACAAAGGTTATACAAATAAAAAATCGGGACTAAATAGTCCCGATTTTTCTTTATAATTATTTAATCTTCTTTCTTTCTCATTTTATCAATTCTACTCTTTTCATCAGTAATATTCATTTCATAAGTTACCGCTACATTACATTTTATGGTTATTTCGCCTATTGCTAATGTTTCTCGTGAACCTGCATCAGACATTGATTCCATTTCTATTTTTGCATACATAGGGCTTGGGTAGTAATTATTACTTGTATTATCGTTAACAAGTAACGGATAGCCTATATACATACCTAACGCATCAGCATAATCCTTAGCCTTTTTCTGAGCATCTTGTATCGCCTTTACACGCGCTTTGCTCTCATATTGCTCTTGTTTTGATGTTTTAAACTGAATGCCTTGTATGTTGTTAATACCTGCATCAGTAAGCCCAATAATTAAATCGTCGTATTTGGATAAATCTTTTAAATAAATGGTTATTGTTTGCGATGCTGTGTAAGTATATTTCTTTTTATCATATTGATAGGAACGATTAAGATATACATTCTTTGTTTGGTAATCCTCTTCTGGTAATTTAGCACGCTTTAGGTACTTCATTACTCTATCAACAATAACATCGTTTTCGTTTTTAACCTCTTTGGCATCTGCACCCATATTGGTTACACCAATAGTAATAATAGCTTCATCAGGGGTTACTTTTATTTCTCCTTCACCCGATACACTTATTTGCCTTGGTGCATTTTGGATTATCGTTTGTGCTCCTACCATAGTGCTGGTTAAAACCAATATGGCTAATACAAGTTTTTTCATAATGTGTATTTTTAAGTTAGTCTGTTTTTATAATTCCAAAAGGTATGCCAGTTTTACCTTACAATTTACCCGAACGGTTTAAAATAAATAGTAATACTATAGGTATTGCTAGTAAAATAACCATTAATGTATTATCATAAATCATCTCTGGTTTACCAGCTAGTGTAATTAAGTACCCCGCTATAGCGCCACCAAAGTGAGCGGTATGCCCAATATTATCAGATTTTGCCCTCATACCATATATAGAGTAGAGTAAATAACCAATACCAAATATATAAGCAGGAATAGGCAGCGCAAAAAACAAGTAAAGTGTCATATCGGGCTCAAGTAATATAGCAGCATATAAAACTCCTATAACAGCCCCCGATGCACCAATGGCTCGATAGGAGTAATCGTTTTTATGAAAATATAGTGTTAGTAGGCTCCCTGCTATAAGGCTCCCAAAATAAATAAGTAAAAATGAGAGTATACCCAAATAAGCAACCACCACAGGTCCAAAAAAATAAAGGGTTAGCATGTTAAATACCAAATGCGTCATATCGCCATGCAAAAAAGCACTACTAATCATGCGGTACTGCTCCCCTGCCCTTATACTCCCTATATGGAATTCGTATTTCCTGAAAAAGAGTATATCGTTAAAACCTTTGTAACTAATAAGCGCGTTGGCAATAATTATTAGTATAGGCAAGTAGGTATTGGTATCCATGTATTGATTTTTGTGTAAAATTAATCAATGTTATGATATTACAACAACGAAAAATCATAACAAAAGATTAATTAATAATAAAAACTATATTTGTAAAAAATTGCAATGCAGCTACTCGCCTATATACTTTTATACCCAATATTCTACGTTGTATCCATACTTCCTTTTAGGATACTATATGCTTTATCCGATTTTCTTTATTTACTTGTTTATCGCATAGTGGGGTATCGTAAAAGTGTAGTACGAAAAAATCTTGAGCTTACATTACCACACCTTAGCGTTGCCGAACGCAGAAAAATAGAAAAGAAATTTTACAGTCATTTTTGCGATACACTTGTAGAAATGGTAAAAACCATGACGATTTCTGAAAAGGAAATGAAGAAACGTTTTGTATTTGAGAATATAGAATTGGTTGAAGAATTTGAGAAAAAGGGTAAAAGCATTGCCTTAATTTGTGGGCATTATGCTAGTTATGAGTGGTTATTGGTAATGAATAAATCGTTAACAACGCACAAGGGCTTTGGCATTTATAAAACCATCCGTAATAAGTATTTTGATAAATTGGTACGAAAAATACGTGGTAGGTTTGATGGTGTACTTATAGATACAAAAAGTACTATACCTACTATGTTAAGAAACAAACGGGATGGTGTACTTGGCTATTACGGCTTTTTGAGCGACCAATCGCCAAAGTTACAAAGTACAGTCCATTGGACTAACTTTTTTGGTATGGAAGTACCTGTGCATGTGGGTGCAGAGTTGCTATCTAAAAAATTAGATATGAACATTATGTTTGTAAAGGGTAGCAAAATAAAAAGGGGCTATTATAAGGCTAAATTTATACCTTATAATAAAACCCCCAAAGATGTACCGAATTACGAAATAACGGATACGTTTATTGATTTGCTTGAAAAACAAATATTGGAAGCTCCTGAATATTACTTATGGACGCACAAACGTTTTAAACATCGTAAAAACGATCCTGCTCCTATAACGTAAACCACTGCTTTACTGTATTATTTACAGCTTTTGAGGATTCACTTTTATGTACAAACTCGTTAGTGCTTCTGTTATATACATAATCTTCGCCCCACTGTTCGTGGTTTGCTGCTAGCTCTTTTATACTATTGCAAACGTAAATAATTTCGTCTGTTGTTGTTGTTGGATGTATGGACATACGGATCCAACCTGGTTTTTGTATTAAGTCGCCCTCTGTAATTTTATTGGTAAGGTAGTTCGATTTTTCTTCATCTACATGCAGTAAGTAATGCCCATACGTACCTGCACAACTGCAACCACCACGTGTTTGTATACCAAACTTATCATTCAGTAATTTTACGCCAAGGTTAAAGTGTAAACTATCTATAAAAAATGATATTACGCCTAACCTATTTTGGTGTTGTGGTGCTAGTATATTAATGTTATCAACATTGCCTAGCTCATCAAAAATATAATCGGTAAGTTCTTTTTCACGCTTTAAAATGTTATCTATACCCATCTGTTCTTTTAGTTTAACAGCAAGTGCTGTTTTTATAACTTGTAAAAAACCTGGTGTACCGCCATCTTCGCGTTCCTCAATATCATCAAAATATTTGTGTTGTCCCCAAGGGTTTGTCCAACTCACTGTTCCGCCCCCTGGATGGTCTGGAACCATATTTTTATATAGTTTTTTGTTAAAAACCATTACTCCTGATGTACCCGGACCTCCTAAAAATTTATGTGGCGAAAAAAAGATAGCATCTAATACCTCTTCTTCATCCTCTGGGTGCATATCTATAGCAACATAAGGTGCAGAACAAGCAAAATCTACAAAACAAATACCATTGTTCTGGTGCATTATTTTAGCTATTTCGTGGTACGGTGTTTTAATCCCTGTTACGTTGGAGCACGATGTAACTGAGGCTATTTTTAACGGGTGGTTTTTATGTTCCTCCAAAAGAGCCTTAAAGCTATCCAAACATATAAGCCCCTCAGGGCAAGCAGGTATTACTACTACTTTTGCAATAGTTTCCAACCACGAGGTTTGGTTGGAGTGGTGCTCCATATGGCTTATAAAAACAATAGGTTTTTTATCTTCGGGCACATTAGTATGTGCTCTTAAGTTTTCGGGTACTTTTAGCCCTAGTATACGCTGAAATTTATTAATAACGCCCGTCATGCCCGTACCATCTGTAATTAGTACATCATCTTCGTTGGCGTTAACGTGTTGTTTTATAATATGGCGTGCTTCGTAGTAGGCATTCGTCATTGCCGTACCCGATACCGTTGTTTCGGTATGTGTATTGGCTACAAACGGACCAAATTCGTTTGTTATTTTCTCTTCAATAGGGCGGTATAATCGTCCACTAGCAGTCCAGTCAGTATATACCATTTTCTGATTTCCGTACGGCGAATCAAATTCCTGATTTATTCCAATTATATGCTTTCTAAACTTACTAAAATACTGCTCTAATGCTGTTGTTGTTGTTTCCGCTATCATAAGTGTATTAGTGTTAAAACATTACAAATTTAAGAAATTTATAACGATATGTTGTGGGTTTATATCCCTATTTCTATCTGAAAGCGGATATACCAGTTTTGTTTTGTAGCATTATCAATGTACGTCAAGTCGTCCAATGTAAATTCTGCCTGTGCTTTAAACGCATGTTCCCAAATATAACGGGTAACACCAATACTGTATTGGTTGGTATTGGGTGTATATTGGTATATTTCGTCGATTACTTTTTGGGTTGAAAATCTGCCTACTATTTCGTAACCCGACAGGAATAAATAACTCAATTGATAATCAAAACCATGCCCTGCATATATAAATTCAATATTCTCGGCATCAGTAGGGTCTACCGTTATGGCATCATCAGCAAAACGCTGCATATAAGCTGCTTGGAACGAAAAGCCTTGGTACTTTAACATGGCATCTAATAATAACGATTGCATATCGCGCTTCTGGAAAAGGTCGTTACCCAATTGCCCTTGCGTTCGCCTTGCCCTGTTATTAAAACTGTATGCGCCTGCTAATAATAGTTTTGGTTTGGGTTCGCGCATCAAATCGCCTTCAAAATAAGCCCCTTCGCGTGTAAACGCTCCTAGTGGGAAAAGCTCAATATTACCTGTATACGCGAGCCCATTATCAGGCGCATCAGTAGCATTCCTACCCTCGCCCATACTTATAGCCGTTTTAAAATTATACGAAAACTTGTCTTTATACTCGTTAAGGTGGTGTAGCTGAACCCCAAAATCCCTATCAATATTAAAACGGGCATTATTAATGGTTCTGTCCGTAAGCTGTAGCGCACCAGAAGAATTTATACGTTGGCGGTTACCTGGCAATTTAGTCTGTCCAAAAACAACATTCCAATGGGTATCGGGGCGGTAATAAAAAACCGCATCTCTAATTACGTTAATATTTTCGCCTTCGCGGAGTTCGCCAACATCGCCTGGTGCAAACGATAGTTGTATGGCATACAAAAAGCGAGGGTCGCCAACATAACCGTCAAAACGAAGCCTAAGCCTGCGTATTTGCCCATCCACAGCACTCTCTTCATCTTCATTTTGCAAGTAGGTAACCCTATTTTGCATCCTAAAACGAATATTAAACTGAAAAAGGCTGTCTGGTGAGGTTAACCCTACCCCTTTACCGTAACTATAATAAGGTAAAGCCGATAGTTTAAGATCGTTATTGTTTTTATTGCGTTCTATTATTACCTGTGCTGTAGTACCAAAGTAACAGATTAGAAGGAACGCAACGAACAGTTTCTTCATGCTGTATTTACTTTTGTCACAAACTTAATACTAATTTTGTAACGATAGAGTACCTTTGCAAAAATTAAGAACTATGGCTACCACCTATATAGCATACCATTTTACTGTAAATCCTACCGAAGCTGGCACTGAGATACTGATTGCACAACTTGGCGAAACTGCTTTTGAAAGTTTTATAGAAACCGATGGCGGTTTCTCGGCTTACGTACAAAAAGAATTATGGAGTGAGAATATTTTAGAGGATATACAGTTGCTACAATCGGACATGTTTGCTATTACCTATACGATTGAAGAAATTGAGCAGGTAAACTGGAATGCTGAGTGGGAAAAGAATTTTGAACCTATTGTGGTAAATGATAGTTGCTACGTACGTGCGCCTTTTCACGAAAAGAAAGAAGTACAGTATGATATTATAATTGAGCCTAAGATGAGTTTTGGCACAGGGCACCACGAAACTACGCACATGATGATACAACACATATTGGATACCGATATGAAAGGTAAAAAAGTGCTTGATATGGGTTGTGGTACAGCTATACTTGCCATACTTGCCGAAATGAAAGGTGCGCAGCCTATAGATGCTATCGATATTGATAATTGGTGCTATTTAAACTCTGTTGAAAATGCAGCACGCAATAACTGCAAACATATAAGCGTTTACGAGGGTGATGTTGCTTTGCTGAGCGGAAAGCAGTACGATATTATTATTGCCAATATAAACCGCAACATTCTACTAAATGATATGGAGCAGTACGTAAAAGCCCTTAACCCCAACGGAATGTTATTTTTGAGTGGTTTTTATGAAGAGGATATTCCCGTTATAGATGCATCGTGTACTGATAAGGGCTTATCGTTAATAAAAAAATATAAACGCAACAATTGGGTTGCGCTAAAATATGTAAATTAGCAACTACAGATAGAATTAGTTATGAGTACAAAAGAAAAGATTTTAGAGGAAGTAATGCTCGAAGAAAGTACCTCTTTAAACAATGAAATTGTGTTGTATAATGATGAGGTTAATACATTTGACCATGTAATCGATACACTTGTACGTGTGTGCGACCATACTGCCGAACAAGCAGAACAATGTTCGCTTATTGTTCATTATAAAGGAAAATGCACCGTTAAAACAGGACTGTATGACGATTTGAAACCGCAATGCACCCAATTGCTGGAAGCAGGGCTTAGCGCAGAAATTGTTTAAAATATAAAGGTACTTTCCCTCAGGAGTTTATAATTGACTACATGAGGGTTTACGAAAATTAATTTTTTTTAAGTTAGTTAAATTTAAAGGATACCAAATTCGGTATCCTTTTTTAATACCAAATGTATTAATGTGGTAACTTACTTTTAAAAACTCCATATAAGTACGTACCTACCAAAGCTCCTAGCAGTACTATACCTATCCCCCAAAAACCAGCACCTACCAAAATATACATAGGTCCTGGGCACGTACCAACAAGCCCCCAGCCTAAGCCAAATAGTATTCCACCAATAATATAGTTGGTAAAACCTTTTTCTTTATCGGCAATAGTAATTGGATTACCCGAAATATCTTTTGCCTTGCTTCTTTTAATAATTTGGATGCCTACTACACCAACCACAACTGCCGTTATGATAATACCAAACATGTGGAAGGATTGAAAGTGGAACATCTCGTATATACGGTACCACGATACGGCCTCCGATTTTGTGAGTACAATACCAAACACTACGCCTACCAGTAAAAATTTTATAAACTTCATAATCTTGTTTTCTTAATTAAAAATAATAGGTAATAATAACCACGACATAATGAGCCCTCCAATAAAAAAGCCTATTACCGCTATTAACGAGGGTAGCTGTAAGTTGCTCAACCCTGTAATAGCGTGCCCCGATGTGCATCCGCCTGCGTAACGCGTGCCAAAGCCAACCAATAAACCACCAAGTAATAATATACCTAGCATTTTAGGCGATTGTAATGCCTCTGTGCCAACTAATGCATCGGGTAACAACTTGCCTTCGGGAGCATCAATACCCATAGCTTGCAATTCGGTTACCGTTTGTGGATTTATATTTACACCGCTACCGTCGGTTAAATACGTAGTGGCAATAAATCCGCCCAGCATAGCACCAAGTACCACAACTAAGTTCCAGCGTTGTTTTTTCCAATCGAACCTAAAAAACGCTACATTTTTACCCGCTCCGAAAGCAGAGCATACAGTACGTAGGTTGGACGACATACCAAACGATTTACCGAAATAAATAAGCAAAAGCATTATTCCGCCTATTAATAGTCCCGAAGCGTACCAAGACCAAGTGCCATAAAAACTATACATAATTGTGAATTTGTACAAAAATAGAAAATATACATTGCGAACAATATCAATTTTCCAGATATTCATAAACGGATTGCTATATAACCCGTATTAATTTTTTATAACTTTGGTATCTATTTACACAACTATGAAAAAGTATTTGTTTCTGAGCTTTGTTTGTTTCGCATTAATAATATCGTGCGTTAGCACAAGGCTTACCATTAAAAATATTGATGATAAAGCCAGGATGCCTGCATTATCTGAAGAAAAAACATTTGTACTTACCAAAATTAGTAGCAACAATAAATATGGGTACGACCCCGATTATCCTGTTAATTTGGGTTTTTTACCCGTGCAAAATGGCGGTGTTAACATCAAACGTTATTTTGGGGCACTATCAGGACCTCAAGGGCAAAAAATATCGTACGAACATGTAGATAGTTGCTGCCCTTTCCCATCTGAAAAAAATAATATGGGTGCTGGCATATTGGAGATTTATGAAGTGACTTGGGAAGGACTTGCTACACCAAAACGAATCCACATTAACTTATACGAACGGGGCGAGATAATTGCACCAGCAGGGTTTGGCATTAAACAAGTAAATTAATAGCGTTACTGCTCCATTTTATTTATACTTATCTTTGCACTTATTTTATAAAACACAACAATGGATATTACTACTATACCACAAATAAAACATACCCATAGCGGTAACTTTTTTTTACTTTCTGGTCCTTGTGCCATAGAAGGTGAGGATATGGCAATGCGTATTGCCGAAAAGCTAGTTACTGTTACCGATAAATTACAAATACCTTACGTTTTTAAAGGTTCGTTTAAAAAGGCCAATCGTTCGCGTATTGATAGCTTTACAGGCATTGGTGATGAAAAAGCACTTAAAATATTGGAGAAGGTAGCTAAAAATTTTGGTGTGCCTACAGTAACCGATATTCATACGAATGAAGATGCTGCTATGGCTGCTGAGTATGTAGACGTACTGCAAATACCCGCATTTTTGGTACGCCAAACCGACCTTGTTGTGGCTGCTGCCAAAACAGGTAAAACTGTAAACTTAAAAAAAGGACAATTTATGAGTCCTGAGAGTATGCAACACGCTGTACAAAAAGTATTGGACTGTGAGAACGAAAATGTAATGGTAACGGATAGAGGTACTATGTTTGGCTACCAAGACATGATTGTAGATTACAGAGGCATCCCTACCATGCAACAATTTGCTACTACAGTATTGGATGTTACCCACTCCTTACAACAGCCCAACCAAACCATTGGAGTTACTGGCGGACGACCTGATATGATAGAAACAGTTGCCAAAGCAGGTATTGCCGTAGGTGTAGATGGTATATTTATAGAAACACACTTTGACCCTGCTAATGCAAAAAGTGATGGTGCCAATATGTTGCACCTTGACTATTTTGAACCCCTTATGGAAAAGTTAGTAGCCATACGTAAAACTGTAAATAACTTTTAATACCATTTTTTAGTATCAATTTCAATAACAAAGGATAGCTATACGCTGTCCTTTCGTTATTATATATCCTACTCTCTACAAAAACAAGCTTAAAAAAATTCGAATTAGTGCATTGTTAATTCGAAAATTATATTTTACTTTGTATTTCAAAGTACTTTACTATGGATAAAGATTATTTACAAGACATACAGGATATTAAGCAGATGATGAACAAATCATCGCAATTCCTATCGTTAAGCGGGCTCTCGGGTATTATGGCAGGTATATATGCCCTTGCAGGTGCACTAGCCACAAAATACATCTACAATATTAACTACGGTAGGTACATTACATTAGAGAGTACCTCCTTTAAAGCTATTATTGGCATTGCGGTAATTGTACTTTTACTATCTGTAGTAACGGCATACATCCTTACCAGTATAAAAAGTAAAAAACGAGGAGAAACAATTTGGAACGCTACCTCCAAACGATTGATGGTAAACTTTCTAATCCCTTTGGTAACAGGTGGTATATTTTCTGTATTATTGCTACAAAACAAGTACTATGGGCTAATTGCTCCTATTACACTTATATTTTACGGACTTGCATGCGTAAATGCCAGTAAATATACCCTTAGGGATGTACGCTACTTAGGCATTACCATGATAATTATAGGTTTAGTAGCAAGCTATTTTATGGGTTACGGCTTGGAGTTTTGGGCTTTAGGCTTTGGTATATGCCACATACTGTACGGCAGTATAATGTACTTTAAATATGACCGAAAAGAGGTATAGTGAAAAACATACTACAACATATTAATAAGGCTTTCGACCATAGAATACGATTAGGTATTATGAGCATACTAGTGGTGAACGAGTATGCCGATTTTACCACATTAAAAGAGCTACTTGGCGTTACCGATGGTAATTTAGCTAGCCATGCCAAAGCACTAGAAGCAGAAGAATACATTACGATAGAAAAGCAGTTTGTTGGTAAAAAACCAAATACCCGTTATATTGCCACGAAAGTTGGTAAACAAGCGTTTAAAGACCACATTGATGCACTAGAAAAATTAATTAAAAAAGGATAATCCTTTTTTTTGAATTTAAACTTTGAATTTCAAAGTACTTTTAAAAACACAAATACATGAAAACACTTCAGGTCACATTCGTTAACACGTTTAAGCAGCATTACGCTCTACTCTACTTAGCATTATTCTCGGTAGCGCTACTATTGGTGCGAATACAAGTAACACAATTAATGTTTTACAGTTTTTTAGTCTGGAATCTCTTTCTAGCCTACTTACCCTTGGCGTTATCTGCTATTATGATGAATAGCATTAAACTTATAGAGCAAAAAATATACTTTTATCCACTACTACTTGTCTGGCTACTACTACTGCCTAACGCCCCCTATATAATTACCGACTTTGTCCATTTAAAAAAAGGGATAGGTGCAATACCCATCTGGTACGATGTACTATTGCTTGCATCGTTTGCCATTGGGGGTGTATTGGCAGGTTTAGTATCTATGAAACAAGTTTTTAATATCCTAAGTATTAAAACCAATCCGCTAATTGCATGGTTCAGTATTGCAGCAGCATGCTTTTTATCAGGGTTTGGCGTTTATCTAGGTCGATTTTTGCGCTATAATAGTTGGGATGTACTTAGTAAGCCTATAACACTACTTACCGATTTACTACACAATGTAGCAAATAGTACCGCTTTTGGTATGACGCTTGGTTTTGGGTGCTTCCTACTCCTACTCTTTCACTTGTATTATACATCCGAAAAATAAAAAAATTTACACCTACACTTTGAAATTCAAAGTATATAAACTTTAACCCATTATCGTTATGAATAAACTATTCCAACAAAAATCAGTAACTGTAGACATTACGGAACTTATAAGCTATCCCAGTAATAGCCTAGGGTTTCACTTAGGGCAATACCTGTTCAGAAAAGAATTTGAGCCTCAAACAACATTCAAAAAAGAAGATGTCTACAATCTCTTAATCACAAAGAATACTTCTGTAGAGGAGCAATTTGGTATGTACTTCTACCTGTTTGGCAACGGTAATAAAAGCTTTGCCACATTTTACCAAATGATGGTAGGGCTCCTAGACTATCCTTTCCATATAAAGCATTTTTATCAGCGCTATAAAGATGGAAGAAACGCACTCCGATTTTATGATTTAGACCATTATAAAATGTTGCATTTACCAATAGAGAAAATTAAAGACACTTTTTTAATACAATAATTTATGGAAATAAAAGAACAAAAATTACCACATCATATAACGTGGATTAAACAAATACCAACATGGTTGTTCGGAGCATCATTTGTAGGAGGTACAATAGTTTTCACACTCTATTTACTAAATCTAAAATCAGAAAACTATATAGAGATTGGCTTTACATATATATTAATAGCCGCTACAATAAACAGTGTTGTTTTTATAGGGCTTGCAATTGCCTCTTTTATACACAAACAATATCAAACAATCATTTTGGCAAGGGCTACGCTAATGCTACTTAATATACCAATAAGTATACTTTATATACTCATTGTAATTTATTCAAAACAACTAATTTTTTAATAATAACTATTATGGAGAATCAAGAACAACCAAAAAACTTTTTTCAATCGGCTACCGCAAAAATTATTATGGTAGGTTTGCTGACGTTAGTTTTACTAATACCGTTAGAGTACGTAAAGAGTCTTATAACAGAACGTGCCGAACGGCAAAAGGACGTAGTACGAGAAATTAATCAAAAATGGGGTAGTAACGTATACCTTTACGGACCTGTACTAAAAATTCCTTATACCATTAACGAGGAAACTAGTACTATTGATAAAGCCACCAGAAAAGTAACCATTACTACAACATCGCACACGAAATATGCTTACTTTTTTCCTGATGTATTAAATGGAAAAATTAATGTTGAAACTGAGAAGAAACATCGTAATAACTACGAATCAGTTTTGTTTACGTCTAAAATGAATTTTGACGGAAACTATAGCATTCCGAATTTTAGTGATAAAAATATTAAAGATGAGAATATTCAATGGGATAAAGCTACTGTAATAGTGGCTACCAATAATATTAAAGGCATTAAAGGAGAGGTTACCATGACTATAAACGGGGAGCGTTATGTTTTTGAACCCACAAATTTAGGCTTCGAATCTAATGAAATAGCTCCTCGATTTAAGTCGAAACAAACAGACAACGCTGCATTAACCACTAAAAATTTTAATGCTAAGAAAGTATTTAGTGGAAAGGCAATGGATTTTAATTTTGATATAAGCTATAAAGGAAGCCAACAAGTTAGCATTGTACCTATTGGTAAAAAAACAACTGCTACCATGACATCCAATTGGTATTCGCCAGGTTTTCAAGGTAATTTTATCCCCGAAAATAAAACCATTACTAAAGATAGCTTTACGGCGAAGTGGAAAATATCTGCATTGAACCGTCCGTTTGTGCAACACTATTTTGAAACGCTACCCAATTTAAACGAATATAGTTTTGATGTTGATTTTGTTATTCCCGTTAGTGAATATCAGCAAAGTGAGCGTGCTACTAAATATGGCTTTTTGGTTATTGGGTTAACCTTTTTGGTATTCTTTTTAATACAAAGTATAAGTAAAATAAACATTCATATTTTTCAGTATAGCATGATAGGCTTAGCACTCATTATGTTCTACACGCTACTAATTTCAATAACCGAACACAGTAGTTTTAAACTTGGCTATGGTAGCGCAGGAGCAGCCGTTGTGGTTATGATAGGGCTCTATTCTATATCTATACTAAAAAATAAAAAGTTCCCTATATTTATTACAATAGCATTAAGCGCATTATACACATTTATATATGTAATAATACAGTTGGAAAACTATGCCTTATTAGTAGGCAGTATAGGCTTGTTCTTGATATTAGGAGCAGTAATGTATGTTTCCCGAAAAATTGACTGGAGTACCACAAACGGTTAGTAAGCACTATAAAAATACTATGCCCCTGTATATACAGGGGCATACTTATAACATTTAATTTCGTAGGGTATTAATGTGCGCTACCAACCTCTATCTCGTTGGCAATACCTTGTTTTTTAAGTATTTTAACTACGTACCAACCGTAAAAAGCAATGTATGCAAAACAAAGCACGGGGATGAAGTATGAACGGTGTATGCCAATCATATCGGCAATTTTGCCTTGTAATGGCGGGATAATACCACCTCCTAATATCATCATTATTAAAAATGCTGAACCTTGAGAGGTATATTTACCGATACCTGCTATACCCAACGAGAATATGGAGGGCCACATAATGCTACAGAACAGCCCACCACTCATAAAGGCATAAATGGCTGTATTACCAGTAGTAAATAACCCTACAAGCATGGCTATCATACCCAGTAACCCAAAAATCATTAGTGTTTTGGCAGGATGATCTTGTCCCATAAAGAAACCTCCAATTTGTATTAGCACAATGGCAGCATAAGCATACAAAGGTGTAATATCTTGCCCCGATATATAATTGGCTAATAACACAACACCAAAAGCTATGTAGGGTACTACAATTAATAATATCTTTTTCATGGAGTTGGTTGGGTTAAATACCGTAATGGCTCCTGCCCAACGCCCTATCATTAAACTACCCCAATACATTGATATAAAAGGCGCAATAGCCGAACCTGTTCGGCTACCAAACTCTGGTGTGCCTAAAAGCTCGCCCAAGTTACTTTGTATGGTTACCTCTACCCCTACATAGGTAAATATACCCAGCATACCTAAAACCAGTTGCGGGTAACGCATAGCGCCCCAACCTTCGGGTTTGCGTTGCGCTGCATTATTGGCATACAATAAACCCAACACAATTACTAATAAGGTAGCTACAGTAAGCCATAACCCTAAATAGTCGTCCTCCCTATTTTCTATAAAACGTGTTATAAACTCAGGGTCTTCATATCTCGAGAAAATATAACCAAATATTGCTATTAACAGTACTGTAATAACAATAAGGGTTATCATTGCTTTATTGGCAGGCTCGAATACGGATTCCATTTTACCTGATGGTAATTTTTTAGAGAAGAAAAATAATCCAGCAGCAATTAAAAATAATGCTCCTACAAACATATAAAGTATCTCCATCATATCGAGCGACTCGGATCGTTGCGCAAATTCCTCAATATTGATACCTGATGCTACACCAAATAATGCCAATGAAACCACAATGGGACCAATAGTAGTACCAAATGAGTTTACACCCCCTGCAAGGTTTAACCTGTTACTAGCAGTATGCGGCTCGCCTAATGATGTAGTAAAGGGTTGTGCTGATGTTTGCTGTAATGAGAATCCGAGTGCTACTATAAATAAAGCCCCTAAAATAAGATAATAGTCGCCAGATTGTACTGCAAAAATCATGAGTACTGCACCTACAGTACTAATTAACAGTCCATTGATAATTCCTTTTTTAAAACCCCAAGCATTTAAAATATCTTTTTTTATGGCAGTACTAAATATAAATAATAGTAGTGCGCCCATATAATATGCGCCGTAAAAAGCAAAATCAATAAGTTGGCTCTGAAATTGATCTAAGCCAAATTTGGTTTTGCAAAAAGGAATAAAAACACCGTTTGATGCTGCTATAAAGCCCCAAAAGAAAAATACCGTGATTAGGGTATATAATGCAGGATAATTGGTTTTTGTTTCGTTTGTGCTCATAAGTGCAATTGAAAATTAATGTAATACTAGATTTTTAGAATAGAATTATGATGCTGTAATTTAAAAGATATGGAAGGGAATACGTTAGTTGTAAAAAAGTAAAAATTGTTAGCAAATAACCTCTCTAATACTTTTGAAAGTACTTACTGAATGATGGGCAAGGTATTAATTAGGTAACAAAATTTTACAATAACGAACAACTAATAGCAATTGTACTTTTGTGATGAGAGTGTATATAATAGATTTATTGGTATTAATTTTTGTTAGTATGTTTTTTAAGCTATTTAATTTGTACCAAAATTTCGTACAATTAAAAAATATCATAAATATACATATATCTACTATTACAATAATGTAGTAATTCAATAAAAAAAGAGTAATTCTAACTCCTATCAACCCATAAAATATAATTTTGAAGAGGTTATTTTAAACATATCGAAAAAACAATACTTCAAATAGGATATTGAACTATATAGTATATAAAAAAGCCTCTTAACAATTAAGAGGCTTTTATGTATTGTATGGATATCTTTAAAATTAAGATATTAAGTTTACATTTTATCGTTCTTCAACAAAATCACTTAGGTACTTAAAACGCTCGGTAAGTTTACCGTTTTCGGTAATTTTTGCACGCTCTAGTATGCCATCTTTATCACCATTAAAAAATGCTGGTATAACATTATCATAAAACATTTCTGCAAAGCCCATACTGGCATCGCGGGGTAATTCGCAAGGCAAATTATCTACTGCCATTACTACCACAGCCGAAGGATGATATATATCTACTTCCTCATGCGTTGCAGGGTTGTACCCATAAATAGGCTCTGCAATGGTAGAGGGGCGTAGTGTACATGCTATAGGGCCCGCAATATCGCAAGATACATCGCCTACAACTTTTATTTTATTGTTGTGCGATTTTAGCATATCCTGAGTTAGTATGTCTGGTGCATTATTACCAAAAAAATGACCTGTTATTAAAATATCCGATGTATTGGCAAACCGTTCAAAATTAGATTCGTATGCTAGCGGATTGTTGTAAAAATCTTGCTTTTCTATAGGTGTACCATCTTTGCGTTTGTTATAATCCAGTACATCTATTTGGGTATATACAGGTCTGTCGTAACTCTTAGTTAGGTAATCGTTTACCGCCACCTCTTTCATTTTCATACCATCCAGCATCTCCTTAGCACCCATAGCAACTTTACCTCTTCCTGTAAGTACAATTTTTACAGGCGGTAATACAATGCTTTTTAACTTATCAATTAAAGTGGTTCTATCGGGTAGTGTTTCTGCTTTTGGTAGCTTAAAAATTTCGTACTTTATTCCAAAAGCCCTTATGGTATTATAAGCGCCTACATTACCTGCATACCTGCCAAAACCAATAAGCCGTTTGTTATTAGCATCAACAATCGTTTCGTGGTCGTACAATTCTATATTATTATCTAGTATAGTTTGTAACAACTTCTGGTTGTAGTGCTGTTTTTTAATAGTGTGCGAAAAAAAGAAGTATTTTTTGTTAGGTATTAAAGCCTCGGCAGGCACCTCTTTAACTCCAATAAGCACATCGCAGTCCGTCATGTCAGTACCTACCTCTATGCCTGCTGCTACGTACTCTTCATCTTTAAATATTCGTATGTCAGATGCTTCCGCTTTTACCGTTATATCAGGGTAATTTTCTGCAATGGCTGCCAATTTTTCAGGGGTAAAAACTACTCTTCTGTCTGGCGGGGTTTTGCGCTCTTTAATAATACCTAATTTCATTGGCAATAGAGTTATTGTTTTTTGATTTTACAGGTTTTATAAAAGATGTTGTTTCCTTTTGATAATACTGTAATTCGGTTTTGATAACGACGGCAAATATAAGAAAAATCGACTGAAAATTAAAATCATTTTTATTACCTTTGCATTTTAGTAAAGTATGCATTTGTACTTAAATTTTAAATGCATTATTATTTCTGTTTTACTAGGGGTCGACTGGTTTTGACAGCAGGTCGAATTGGACGGTAAGCACGCCAGGAACGGAAACATATCCTGTAAATAATGTTTCACAATTTTAAACGGCGAAAATAACTACGCTCTAGCTGCATAATCCGAATTTATAGTACGATTAGCCTCGTTCCTACAAGGTAGGAAAGCGAGATTCTCCTAAAAAGCCTTGGTTTATGGCGTTTTGTTAAGGGGAACCGTAAAAGTAAACCTAGGGGCTTCTTTGCTTTGCAGAGGTCCTGAAACTAAAGAAGCTAAGTAGTATGTGGTTGTTTCTGACCTTGCACACTATCGAAAATTTAAGCGGAAACTAAGCGTGTAGAAAGCTCTTTAATTGCTTGTTTGGACCCGGGTTCGATTCCCGGCGACTCCACAAAAAAACCTTAACTATTATAAAGTAGTTAAGGTTTTTTTATATATGTAATTTAATTCAATTGTTTTGTAAATTTGTTTCCCTACTAAAAACTTCAATCATGGTAAGCGAGAACCTACTGCTTGACTTTGGTGCTTTTAAAGTTGAACTAAAAAAAGGAGAAACTATCTTTAAAGTTGGCGAAACACCTAAATACTTTTATCAAGTAGATTCGGGGAAAATAAAAATGTGCAATTTTAATGATGAAGGAAAAGAATTTATACAAGGTATGTTTTCGGGTGGAGAAAGTTTTGGAGAACCGCCGCTACTCATAAACGAGCAGTACCCTGCCAATGCCATGGCACTGTTGGATAGCGCAATATACTTGTTACCAAAAGAAGACTTCTTTAAGCTACTGTATGCCAACCCCGAAATTAACTTGCAATTTACCATCCGACTTGCTCACAGATTATTTTATAAATCACTTATGGCTTCCGAAATATCCTCTCAGGATGCAGCGCATCGTATTATAAAACTTCTGGATTACTTTAAAGATACGGTATATAAAGTGCCTACTGACCAAAAGTACAGAGTGGATCTTACCCGACAGGAAATAGCCGATTTAACAGGGCTACGGGTAGAAACTGTAATACGCACTATTAAGGAACTTGAAAAACAAGGAGAGCTTACTATAAAAAGCAGAAAAGTATACCGTTAAAAATTTTCCGATCATTTTTTTGATGACATACATCATAAACTAATGGTGCTTTCATGAAATACTTTTGGAGTATTATTTTAAAACAATACTTCAAAATGAAAATATACCAAAAATATCTAAAAATTTATTCTGAAGGTCTTATAGGGTATGCAACATTAAGTATACTTTTTCAAAGCTGTCTGGGCTCTGCCGCTGCAATGTACATTCTTATAAATGGGGTAAATCCCATGCAAATGGTACAGCTTTTTATTGTAGTAATCCTATGCATGATCTTCAACGGTGCCGTGCTTTCACAACAATCTGCCAAAACCATTTTTAATCTTCTGCTACTAAGTGTGTTTGCCAGTACCCTATTAATTATTATTAACGCTTTATTCTTATAAATATCATTTTTAAACTTATGAATACTCAACAAAAAGAACTAATTACAGCTACCGTACCCTTATTAAGAACTAGTGGCGAAGTACTTACAAATTATCTTTACAAAAGAATGTTTGAACACCATCCAGAGCTTAAGGAAATCTTTAATATGGGAAATCAGGCAAACGGGCGGCAAAAATCAGCCTTAGCTAGTACAGTACTTTCTTATGCTGAAAATATAGAAAACCCGAGCGTACTACTGAATATTTTAAAAGGTATAGGCAATAAGCATGTAAGCCTTAATGTATTACCCGAGCAGTACTCTATTGTAGGAACTCATCTATTGGCCTCTATTGATGAAGTTCTGGGCGATGCAGCTACACCCGAAATACTGGAGGCATGGAAAATTGCTTACTTTGAGTTAGCTGATATTATGACAGGACTGGAGACGGATATGTACAACGAAAATAAAAACAAAACTGGCGGTTGGATTGGCTGGAGAAAATTTAAAATAGGCAAAATTACAGAAGAATCGGCAGAAGTAAAATCATTTTACTTATATCCTGAAGACGGGAAAGCAATAGCTGATTTTGCACCAGGACAGTTTTTAAGCGTGCAGGTATTTGTAAATGATCTTGGGATTGTACAACCCAGACAATATAGCCTGTCGGATTCCTTTAATGGGGAGTATTACAGGATATCTGTTAAGCGGGAAGCAAATACTGAAACAAATCCTGAAGGAATGGTATCAAATCAGCTACACATGGCTAAGGCAGGCGACGTTATAAATGTATCTCCTCCAATGGGCTTATTTAAATTAAAAGAAAATACAGAGCATCCAGTAGTATTAATAAGCGGAGGAATAGGACTTACACCAATGCTATCTATGCTACACACGGTTAAAAATAATAATCGAAAAAATAAAACAGTTTGGGTGCATGGCTGCAGAAATGAAGCGGTACACGCATTTAAAGATGAAGTTGCCCAACTAAACAGTGATGCACATTGGCTTGAGAGCCTTGTTTTTTATGACCAAGATCATACCGTAGCAAAAAATGCTATTTCTGGACGGGTAGACCTTCATGCTCATAAAGACACTATATTACTGGAAAATGCCAGCTACTACATTTGTGGTCCTGAATTGTTTATTAAAGCACAATACCAATCGCTTATAGCGCTGAATGTAAATAAAGAGAATATTTTTTATGAGGAATTTGGTCCGCAACTAATTGGCTTAAACTAAATACTTCTGCCCCCCTATACCTTGCTAAAGGTAACTTTATTTCCTAAAACAGAAAACGCCTGGTTACCAGCCAGGCGTTCTCCAATCCAACTAAAAAAACTAATCATGAAAATATTATCTATAATGAAGGGCTATTTGCCCTATTTGTCCAACAATTTTTAATGAGTCTCTAAACGATAGTTTAGAGCCATCGGCATGTATCCAACGGTTTAATGGTTTTTCGCACAACATGTCTTGTGCTTCTTTTAAACCGTACAGGTTACGCATGCGCATAAATATCTCTACATCAAAAAGCCATTTGGTTAAAAACTTTCTTTGAAATGTGTGGTTTACCACCCTTCTTGTCATAATTTTTGCGCCACACTGTGTATCTCTAAAAGGCATACCCAATGTTTTTCTGATAATAAGGTTTATGGTTTGGCTTATTATTTTTCGGGCAGACTCTTTTGTTATATTTGCACCCACTCGGGCAATACGCGAACCACTAACTATTTGATAATCTGAGTTTGAAATTGTTTTTACTAATTCATGAAAATCAGCAAAATCAGTAGACAAGTCCGCATCTAAAAAACCAATGTAATCAAACTGGCTTTGTTCTGAAAGATGTAGCATTCCCAAACGTACCGCCTCAGCTTTTCCACCATTCTGCTCACAATCGTATATACTTATGTGGTCTTCGTTGCCTTTACGTAATTCTTTTAATACCTGGAGGGTGTTATCGGTACTACCATCGTTTACAAAACATAAATGGTAGCCTAAGTTTTTGTTTACAAAACGTTTAAAATCATCACTCAATAAACGTTCTTCCTCGTTATAGCACGGTATTACTACCCCAACACAAGTATCTTGTATAAATTTTTCTTTTGTTTCTGTATTTTTAGCTGTGCTACCACCGCCTATTAATCGTTTAACACGAATAACTATTTCGTTTAAACTTAAAGGCTTCTTCATATAGTCGTTAGCACCCAACTCAAAACCTCGTTCTATAATTTCCTCATCCAAATTACCCGATAATATCATCATCGGCGTATTGTCATTTCGTACGTTTCTCAAGTAGTGAATTAAATCCAGTCCTGGTGCTTTTTCATCAAAAGTAACATCGTCATACACGCATCTCCCTTCAGCTACAGCAGGCATATTAATATCTGCTATTATTAAGTCTGGAAGAAAAAAGTCAACTACTTCTATCGCACTAATCACATTTTTAGCACTTTGTACTTCATATCCTTGGTCGGTAAGTGCCTTTTCTAAAGACAAGAGTACTAACTCTTGGTCGTCTACAATTAATATTCTCATGATGTTGGTATTTTTTAGTTATGATTTCTGATACAAATATAGACTGGGTAACAGTAGTTTATGAGCATATTTAGATTACAACCTGTTTTGTATCGACGAATGGCAATATTCTTTAGACGTGACATTTCAGCTCCACATACTATATTTAGTATCTTTACTTTATCAGATTATTATAATGTGAAAGAAAAAACCAACAAATACTTACTAAGCGCAATTGTTATCGGGTTAGTATTTCATGGGGTATTAATACTCTTTACCTTAGAGAACACCTACGATGCCTTAATACACATGTTTTTTGGCAACCACTATGCCACAAGCTGGTGGGAACCTTGGAACTATAGTTGGTACACAGGCTTTACTGTTATGGGCTATCCGCCATTGGTACATCAGGCTATTGGGCTGTTCTCATACATAGGAGGCTTAAAATTCGGAATGTTTGCGGTAGCCATAATTGGTGTACTGTTATTTATAACAGGTGTTTTTAGGTTTACGGTTACTATAACAGGTAACAGAACTGTGGCGGGCTATGCTGCGTTGTTTGCAGTATTCTCCTCTTCCTTTATGGAAACCCTGCATTTGTTTGGGCAATTGCCCAGTATTATAGGCATATCGGTACTTATGCACGCCATACCCGAAATTTACCTTTGGTTACGCTCAGGCAAAAAAAAGTATTTGTTTACATCGCTTTCACTAATAGCGGTAACCGTAACCTCGCACCATGTTACGCCTATATTCGGGATGGTGTTTTTTATATTTCCGTTAATTGGTATGGCGGTGTTGGATACTGCCCGCGACAAGGTAAGTAGCTACAAAGAAGTTAAGCTAAAGCTGTTTATACAAACCCTACTTAGTTTATTAAAACGTATTATACTGTTTGGCGGAAGTTCATTATTTTTAATCATCTTTTGTATATTTCCGTACTGGGTAAACTCCAAACAAAACCCGATTACGCAAGTACCTATACCACACGGTAGCCGTGATAACTTTTTAGAGGTAACCTCATCGGGGCTCGTGTTTTTTATTATACCTTGGGGTATTATCTTATTTTTACTACCTTATATTTTTTATAGGTATTATAGTAAACGGTATTTATTTTTCGGATTATCGTTAACCCTGCTTACCATACTAGGCACTGGGGGTACTACGCCCATACCACGAGCCATATTGGGCGATACTGCTTTTAATATACTAACGTTAGACCGTTTTACCCTATGGGGATCTATAATGTGTTTGCCCATTATAGGCGAATTGGTTTATCGGCTTTTTGAGGGTGACCTTAAAGCAACACTACAACAACGTTACGGAACGTTATACAACCGTATTGTAGGGGCATTATTTATAGGAATGTTTTTGTTTATGGCATTTTTTACGGTAACCTTAGGCTATTTCCGTCCGTTGCAGCCTCAAAAAATTAATATGCTACCTGTTGTTAACTTTTTAAACCAAGACCAACACGATAAATGGCGATTTTTGCCACTTGGCTTTGGCGACCAGATGGCACTACTATCGGCACAAACCCGTGCCATGACGGTAGATGGTAATTACCACTCGGCACGCAGGTTACCCGAATTAACATCGCGTGCTGTAGAGCGGTTGGAAAATTCCAAGTTTAGAGGGTTAGAAGGTATTGGCTCGTTACAACAATTTTTAACCGTACCCGAAAAATACAATTTAAAGTATGTTTTCTCTAACGATAAATTTTACGACCCCATACTTTATTTCTGCGGTTGGCACAGGCTAAACCAACTGGAAAACGGGCTTATGGTTTGGGAAAAGTTAAACGTGCAACCCTTGCCCAAAACCCTACCTAAAGACGAAGTACCATTATACCTAAAATTAATGTGGGGTAGTATACCCATATTAACAGTAGTAATAGCCTTTATACTCAATATACAGTCTATTTGGTTGCAAGCATTAAAAACAAAGGCACTCCCCCAGCCTGCTTTTTTTAAGTATAACGTTGTATATCGCAATTTCAGAAAATCCATGCTATGGGTAAATAAAATCTGGGTTATTGCAATGGTTATCGTTACAGGTGTAAGTCTGTATTTTATTTATATGCACAACGCATCGCAGGTAAGTGCTAATAATGTAGTTAAAGCCTATTATGATGCGCTGGATTTTAAACAATTCAGCAAAGCACATTCGTATATTAAAACAGATGAAAATTATCCCGTATCGCAATTTTTGCTGGAAATGTCGGTTTCCGATGGTATTTTAAATTCGTATGGAAAAATAGACGGTATTGTGCTAGAAACACTTGAAAGCAGTAGTACCAAAGCCAAAATAAGAGCTACAATAAAATGGATAACCCCTTTAGAGATAATTGCTACCGAGCACTTACACCGTGTAGAAAAAATAAAAGGAAAGTGGTATTTGCTACGCGAAAATAAAGACCCTGATATTCCGCCCGATCAGTTTTTGAGCAACAACCGAACTTCGTATTACAAACAGGGACGCCGTAGGGTAACTACCCAACAAACGCACCATGAAGATGTAATGAAACAGCCTGAGCTCGAAATACTTTCGGCAAAACTGATACAGCACAATGATGAATATATGATTGTTGGCGAAGTGCAAAATATTGATAATGTACCTGCCGATGTAGTAGTAACCGCTACGTTATACGATAAGTACAATAACACCTTGGCTACATTTAACGCAAAGCACGTAATAAAACACAAACTACGCCCTAAAGAGGTTACAGGGTTTAAAGTAAACTTTGAGGCTATTGCATGGCTAGATAAACAATCGGCACGCCCCGAAACATTCAACCCCAACGAGTACACGCCTGCCACTATTACAAATATTCCCGAAACGTTTAGCATACAAAGCGCAGGAAATGTAGCCACTAAAGATTTATATACGGATGTAAGCATCTCCGATTTAAAAGTAAATAGTACCGAAATCACAGGCACACTGTACAATTTTGGTTTACAAGAGGTAACTGTACCCGAATTATTGGTATCGTATTATGACGAAAATAAAGAATTGATATATATAGACCATTATTACGTAAAGGAAGGCGTACGCATACAACGCAAGCAACGCTTTACCTATCCGTTATTGAATTTAACTGATAATCGTTTACTAAACTTGTCGTTAGATAAATGCTTTGTAAACGGTTTGGAGAATGAGGAGCTTGCCCGCCCAATTTTACAAACACGTATAAAGGCGCATCAAAAAACAGGGCTGCAACAAGTAAACGGCAAAGGCTTCTCGTATGTAAAAATGGAATTGAATAACTTTATTGGTAACCCACAGTAATGAAGAAAAAGCAACGTATAGTATTCGTTTTAGTAAGCTGCTCCGTGCTGCTCTTCTCTTTTATTGCGGTTAATAGAGAGAAGCAAAACACTGATTTCTCATTGCTTACAACACAAAATGTATTCGAAGCAGGTAGCGCTATACAACTATCATTTTTAGCTAAAAATAACACTACTGCATCATTATGGGTACAATCTTCTTACGGAAGTATAGTACTGGATGCAAACGTTAAGAATGATACTATAACTTTTGCCCTACCTCATTTTTATGCTAAAAAAGCAGGTAAAATATCTTGGGTATTAACTAATGATGCAACAACAATACAAAAGGGTACTTTTGAGATTATACCCAAAGACGATATTCGGCTGGAAAATTATTTGGGTCCGCGCAGTATGCCTGCAGGCGATGGGCATTATACCATGATGGTAACCATACCGACCGACCTTTACGATAACCCAAAACCCGATGGTACACCTGCCACTATTAAATGGCAATTTTTAGATGATATACGTACTGAAACCCTACCTACCAAAGATTTTATAAGCTGGAAACGTATTTACTCTCCCGAAAAAGCGGGTAAGGTACTAACATCGGTAGCCTGCTTAGGTATGGAAACCAAGGAAACCGAAACAGATGTATATCCTACCATACCTGTAAATTTTAAAATTGACTATAGTCGTAATCATGCCTTTGCTGATGGTAATCAAACTACTACGCTAACCTCATCCATTATAAAAGATAAATTCGGGAATACAGTAGGCGATGGTACTGCGGTTACGTACGTGGTTACAACATCTAAAAACACCATACTAAAAACCTTTGGATCAACAGTAGGTGGTATTGCTATGGCAGAAATTTTGAGTCCCGAACTAGCAGAAACATATACTGTAAAAGCCTACATAAACGGTATGGCAGA
This sequence comes from Flavobacterium litorale, assembly GCF_019613795.1. Classification (NCBI taxonomy): domain Bacteria; kingdom Pseudomonadati; phylum Bacteroidota; class Flavobacteriia; order Flavobacteriales; family Flavobacteriaceae; genus Flavobacterium; species Flavobacterium litorale. The sequence continues at coordinate 1,842,193 of NZ_CP080429.1, read as the reverse complement.
AAGCAATACCATAAACATTAGTTACAAAGCAATACAACCTGTAATTGAATACGAATTCTCAGAAGATAAACGAACCATTACCGTAGGTACTATAAAGAGTTTTATGAACCAAATTGCACCCGATGGTACTACGGTAACATTGCAAGTATATCATGATGATAAATTGGTAGATACTTTAAGCGAGTACACCCGCAAGGGAGTAGCAACCTTTAAACTGTCGGAAGAAGAATACAAAGCAGCAGCCTACTATTTTACGATAACGGCTTACGAAAGCACCATTACAACGGAAAAAATACATTATGCAAGTAAACAATAAAAATATATATAAAGTACTTTTAATTAGTTCGTTTGTTGGACTTAATATTGCGTTGCTTTTTGGGTTAAGTACTATTTTGGGCTACCTAAATACGGGTGCAGAACGAACATCGATGCTACACTTGGAGCGTGAAACACTCAACACCTACCTGCCAAAAGTAATATGGGGCAATTTAGAGAATCCCGGGCGGGTTATGGAGGAACAGACTTTAGCCGAAATACAAAACGATTATTTGTTTTCGTGGCACATTAAAAACAATGCTTTAAAAACAAACACCAAAGAGGGTATAGCCGATTTTTATACGGATAGCTCCAGAGTAGCATTATATAATATTATTGACTATAACAAAAAGCAAAAAACAAGTGTTGAGGGTACTACCCTTACACACCACCCCGAATTAGAGTTTTATAGTGCCGATGGGCAATTAGTAGTATTTACTGATAAAAATGTAGTGGAATACCAAAAGGTATTCAAAAACAAAAAACTAATTACTACCGTAAAAGATACTGCCACCTATAAAGTACTAATGCTACTGGAAGATGGTTTTTGGCGCATCCGCCACATAAAACGTATGGATAAAGCCGTGATGCACGATAGTATTGCGCAGCCTAAAAAAGTATACACCACACATGGCAAGCAATTACTAAAAAATGGCAACCCTTTTACCATAAAAGGTGTTAACTATTACCCTAAAAATTCGCCTTGGGATATGTATGGCGATAAATTTAATACCGATACCATTGCCAACGATTTTGATATTATTAGGAATGCGGGATTAAATACCATCAGGATATTTGTGCCTTACGAAGATTTTGGTAAAGCTGATGTTATTCCTGAAAAGGTAGAAAAACTAAAAAAAGTATTGGATTTAGCCGAAACAAAACAACTTGCTGTAGTAGTTACCTTGTTCGATTTTTACGGCGATTATTCTATTAACAACTGGACGCTTACGCACCGCCATGCCGAAAAAATTATAACTGCTTTTAAAGATTATCCTGCTATACTGGCTTGGGATATAAAAAACGAACCTGATTTGGATTTTGAAAGCCGAGGACAGGAACGTGTTACCGCATGGCTCGAAAATATAATTCCTTTAGTAAAACAATGGGATGCTAATCATTTGGTAACCATAGGATGGTCGAACACCGATGATGCAACGGAACTTAGCAATTTAGTCGATTTTGTTTCGTACCATTATTATCAGGATATTAAGCATTTTGCGGCTAAGCAAAATACATTGCAAAAAGCAACTAAAAAGCCCGTAGTATTGCAAGAGTTTGGAGTGTCATCCTATAATGGTTTTTGGAATTGGTTTGGCAATGATGAGGACGACCAAGCAGAATACCATAAGAAAATGCAAGCCATTTTTAAAGAAAAACAACTTGCATTCATATCCTGGACTTTATATGATTTTGCTACTGTACCCAGTAACGTAGTAGGAAAAAAACCATGGGTACGAAACAAACAAAAAGCCTTCGGATTTATAGATGTTGGGGGAAACAAAAAACCATCTTATTTACACATTACTTACTAATGTATCGTGTGTTTTACCGTTTTGTAAGGCTGTAAATTGTTGCAGGTACATACCTGCTATACTATCCATAGAGAGTGCTTGTGCAGCATTGTAGTTTGCCATAGCAATTTCCTGTCTGTAATCGTCGTCTTTAAGTAGGTTACCAATAGCCAAAGCTAACGATGCTGTACTATCAGGGCTAAAAAATTCACCTTTATAGCCTTCATCTCTAACCAAATGGGCAAGGTCACCAAGGTCGGGCATAACTACTGCTTTACCATAACTACCCGCTTGGTGTAACACACCCGAGCTTCCTGTGGTTGCCGTATAAGGGAATACTACTACAGTGCTTTCGGTAAAAATACGCGCTACATCATTTTCTTCTACATAACCTGTAAACGTAAGCCCTTCTACATCGCTGTATTTTTCTTTTACGCTGTCCAGATACCCTGGGGTGTTGGGGCTATCTGTACCAGCTATAACAATTTCAATGTTATTCATGCCTTGTGCGCGGAGTATTTTGGCAGCTTCAATCATTATCTCCACTTTTTTGTAAGTCCCAAATTTTCCGAATGCCATAATTTTTTTAGATCCTTCCAGCGTATCAAAATTAGGCTCGTTAACAGTTTCAAAAGAGCCGTGCGGAATTAGTACTACATTATCTGCTTTATACTTTTCGTTTAATATGGTTACGTATTTATTTATGGTAACCGCTACCGTATTGGCTTTAAGTATGCAACGTGTTAGTGACGAACCAATAAATGTATATATTTTTTGCATTACTCCACCTTTAGAGAAGCCTGCTTCCTGTAAATCTACCGTTTCCATTATGTTGTGTAATAATACTACGGTTTTAAAACCTGCAAGACGCAAAAGCATGGGTAATAAAAGCCCTAAAGATGCAGGTACTTTTTTATCGCCAAATTTCATAAACTGTAAATTGAATAGTACTGTGTCTGGCTTTTCGGATAATACTGCTCTGAAAATAGAGAATAGTATTTTATAACTGTTGAACGACCAGCATTCTCTTACTTTTACTTTATCGCTATTCTCAAAATCAAGTTGTTTTGGTGCTTTTGTTTTATCCGTCAACAATACAACCTCTTCAATATCCTCTTTATTTACAAAATTCTTTACTAAGTGGTAACCATATTCGTTTAACGTTACCTTACTTGGCGGGAATGCTGTTACTACTGCTACTTTCATAATTTTAGAATTTTTAGTTTGTTGAGTCAAATTTAGGGCGGTAACCCAATGATTTTAATGTATTTTCGATGAGTGGGGGTTTAGTTAAGACGAGCGTTCTTTTTGCCATGGTAAAAGAAGAAACACAACTGAACGAATAGTAATACAAGCATGGCAACAATTTGAGCTTGTACTACTTGTGCCAGACTATTATGAAAAAACACAATTAGTACAATTTGTGTGAGCCCTAATATACCTGATAGTATTACAGGAAAATACTGCCCAATAGAAAGAAAATAGTAGGCAAAAATATTGGCTATAGCAAATACTGACGTTGCTAGTGCATACTGCCATAATAATGGTGCTATAGCAATATAATCGTTCCCGAACATAAGCTGTACTACCAGTTTTGGGAATATAAAAGCACCTAGTACTATACATGCTGATAATACAGTTATGTAGCCTACATATTTTAGTAAAATGGGTTTGGTATCAAACCCCTCTTTTTTAAGTTTAATTACTTTGGGTAACAGTAGCATTACAAACATCCATGCTACAAAATATACTACCCTACCTATAAGTGCTAAAGAGGCATACAGTCCTGCTTGTTCACTCTCAAAATAATGCTTTACCAATAATATATCGCTATTGTTAATTATAATCTGCGTAAGCTCATAAAAAGCCGTTAAAGCAAAAAAAGTAACAATAGGTTTGGTATCTAATTGCTGCGGTTTCGCTGTAGCAATGGCACGAACTGATTTTAGTTTGATTGGGATTAATCCGAAAAATAATGAGATAAATATACCTATGGCAACCAATACGGAGGTATTTACAAAACGTAGAGCCAATAAAAGTCCTAACGTAATAAACAATCGGCTCATCATTTCGGACTGATAGGTAACCGAGAGTTGCTTTAAATTATTTTTACCCTGGTATCCTCCCCTATTAATACTCATAACAAAGTATATAGGCAATGCTGCACCAAATAGTACAAACATTAAACTGCTCTTAGTATTAAAAAGCTGCTGTAAGTAATTTGACGATAACGCGATAGCGCCACCCAATAAAACCCCAATGGCAATAGCTCTTTTTGATATCCACTGTAAAAAAGCAAAAAGCGTACGATTGGAGAAGAGCACGGCATACTTGGCGGTTACAATCTGGAACGTCATACCCGCAAACGATACTATTAGTAAAAAGGTAATTAGTACCGCTGCATCGGCAAACGCTGCCGGACCTAATAAACGCCCCAATAGTAAATTATACAGATAGTTACCCGCGTTTACAACAAGTATAGTAAGCATAAATGCCTGCTCTTTTGTAAGCTTGTTTAACATGGGTAAAAAAGTCTTGATTGCTTTCATGGTTAAGTGAATTTTAGTTTGGATGGTATAGTGCAAATATCCAATTAGTGTAGTATGTACCGTAAATTCTTCGTTAAAAGCCTCTTAACTGTAGATGAGTTGTTTTGTTCTGTAAGACGAAACGGAAAGTGTATAATTGTTACGTTTCTATTCAAAAGAAATCGAATTTCTTATTCATTACCCTCATAATACGAAGATTTTGAAAGCCAATTTCCGTCAGGCACTACTTACAATAGCCGAATGGTAGTTTGCTATAGATGAAATATTGTGTGTTTGTACCTAAATTGCAATAGTTAAAAACAACGAAGACATCCAACCAATTATGAAATACCTAAAACACACATGCCTATTAATAATCCTGTTTACATGTTGTATTGCAAACGCACAAAACATGCAAGAAGGTTTTGCCTATTTGGAGAATGGCGAATTTGCACAAGCAAAAGTGTTTTTTAGTGCTATACTAAAAGAGTATCCCAATAATAAAACGGCAAACCTGTGTTATGCACGCGCTTTAGGTTTGCATGATAACCCTGAAAAAGCAAATGAGCTTTTTAGTGTTATGCTGGAAGATTACCCAAACGATTTTGAGATTGAACTTAACTATGCAGAATCGTTACTTTGGAATAAAAGATATAAAGATGCTAAAGAATATTATACTACGTTAGTAACGGAACACCCAGAAAGTTTTCCTGCATTACTGGGGTACGCCAACACACTATCCAACCTAAAAGAATACCCTGAAGCCTTAAATTATGTAAACCGTGCGCTTACTGCTTCCCCCAATAATCCAAACGCATTGGTTTCCAGAAAATACATTCGGTTGGGTTATGCTTCACAATTAATGCAGGGGCGTAATTATAACGGTGCGCTTAGTATATTAGATGACAATCTTATTGACTTTCCTAAAGATAAAGATACCCTGCTTAACAAAGCGAATATTTATTTGATGCTAAAGAAGGGGGAAATGGCAAAAGCAGCCTACCGTGAAATGGCAATAACTACTGCCGACAGTATAGTAGCCTACAATGGTTTTGCGCTTGCCGAACATACCAATGGTAAGGATAAAAAAGCACTAAAGTACGCTATAGAGGCGGTAGCACTTGCAAAAGAACACAAAGATACAACACTTATTAAAAAAGCAAACGAGCGTTATATACAAGCCTTAATTTGGAATAGAGAATACAAAATGGCAGACGAAGCTATTGCTACAGAAACTCAAAAGTATCCGAATGACAATAGCGTATTGGCACTATCGGCAACGTTGGGTATGTACCGAAGTGATTTTAAAAAAAGTATTACCGACTATGAATACATACTTGTAAACGATTCACTTTCGTTTGATGGTAATTTGGGTATTGCCAATGCTTACTTTGCCGATGGTAAACCCAACAAAGCCTACAAAGCAGTAGATAAAACACTAAACATTTTCGAAAATCAAAAAGATGCTATAAACTTTTTAGGTAAACTCAATACCATATACTCCCCTAATGTAGAAGAGCAGTTGGGTTATTCTTACGATAATGGTGATAACAAAGCCTATTTTAGTACCACCACGCTCAACATTCCGTTAAGCACAAAATGGTCGGTAGGTGCTTATTATCGCTACAGAAAAACAGAAAACACAGTGACCGACCGAGAGGCAGAAGCCAACGACTTTAAAGCAATGGCAAGCTATCAGTTTCATCCAAAAGTTAGTTTTAATGCAGCACTGGGTGCTACAGCCGTAACCTCGTTTAAAAATGATTACAACCAACTGTTAGCCGAAGCCTTTTTTAAAGCAAAACCCTTTAAATTGCAAGATTTAGAAGTTGGATATAAAAGAGATGTACAAAACTTTAATGCCGACTTAACGGATAGCGAAATTACAGCCGATAACTTTTACATAAATTACAACATTAGTAGTAATTTTAAACTGGGTTGGTTTACGCAATACTTTTTTACAACACAGTCCGACGGTAACCAACGTAACCTATTGTTCACATCCCTATACTATAGCTTTTTATCAAAACCTGTTTTAAAAGGAGGTATTAATTACCAATACATTTCGTTTACCGATAGGAGACCCGAAGTATATTTTAGCCCGCAACGCTTTAATTTAGGAGAGGTATTTGTAGATTTTATTAAAAGTGAAGAAGCTATAGAAAATAAGGGCATGTACTACGGTTTAAATGCCGCAGCAGGGTATCAGTTTATAGAACAGGACAAAAAACAGGGTACGTACCGCTTGCAAGGTAAGCTGGGTTATAAATTCTCAAGCAGATTGGTTGCCAACATATACGGCTTGCACAGTAACATAGCATCGGCAACCGCAGCAGGTTTTACCTATACTGAGCTTGGTTTTAGGTTAAAATGGACTATTACCAAACGCCCCTTATTTAGAACAAAAAAGAATAAATAAAAATTAAATAATTATTCAAAAAACTATTCAACGTAAGTAAACAACCATTCGTCTATAGCAAAAGTGCTATCATCGATAAGTGGTCTTAATAGCAGTAGTTGTGTTGTACTTTTGAAAATGATTAAATCCATCATTATATGCCGTTGTCATTAAATATATTGTTAATTGAAGATGATGCTATTGAAGTAATGAAGTTCAATAGAGTCTTAAAAAACCTAGAGATAAAGCACAAAGTAATAGAAGCCAATAACGGCGAGGAAGCATTGGTTCTACTAAAAGAGAAAGCCATTGTACCTGATATTATTGTGTTGGACCTAAACATGCCTAAAATTAATGGTATTGAATTTTTAGAAATACTTAAAGATGATGAGAAGTTAAGATACATCCCTGCAATTATACTATCAACATCCGATAATCATAAAGATTTATTAGAGTGTTATAAAATAGGTATTGCAGGATACATAATAAAGCCACTAAAGTATGAGGATTACGTTAGTAGTATTACAAAACTAGTGGACTATTGGAGTAATAACGAGTTAATTTCACAATAACACCTAATAACAACCAGTATGTACGGAATTATATATAAGGCTATAGAGCAATATGTTGTTAACAGTTTTGGTAACACAAGGTGGGAAACTATTAAAAGCGATAGCAATATACCTATAGATACGTCTATTATGGAACAACCCTATAATGACGATGCTAACTATAAAATTGCAGTAACTACCGCCAAACATACAAACAAACCTTTAGACGAGGTACTTTTCGATTTCGGAGAGCATATTATTAAAACGACCAGCGAAAATTATAGTATATTTATGGAGTCGAGAGGAAATACTATGAGAGATTACTTAATAAATTTACCTAACTTTCATAACAGGATGATGCTTATATATCCTGAACTTACCCCTCCCGAATTTAGAGTTAGTAACGTAGAGGGTAATGCACTCGTACTGCATTACATATCTACTACCAAAGGTATGTTATCCTTCGTTAAAGGATACTTAAACGGTTTAATGAAGATATTTAAAGAAATGCCAGAGGTAAAAGTTATTAATTCAGAAAATGAGATAAATAAAGAGTATACGTTCAAAATAAGTTGGTAGTATGCAATCGTACAATTTTACCTTTAACGAAGAAAATTTTAATAAGATATTTCCATTCTACATATTATTAGACAGTAACCTAACAATATGCGCACACGGAAAAAGTCTTTTAAACCCCTACCCGTATTTAAAAAAAGGTAAAAATTTATCCGATTACTTCCGTTCAAAACGCCCTTTTTCAGAAAGTATAACTATAAACACTATTGCCGATAACTTAAATCAATTGGTAATACTAGAGTGTACATCTAACCCTGATTCATTATTGCGAGGTCAGTTTGAAGGTATGGGCAATAATATGTATGTTTTTGTAGGCTCGCCGTGGTTAACCTCTATAGAAGACGTTAAAAAACGAAACCTTACTATATTCGATTTTGCCAGTTACGACCCACAACTGGATTTACTACAAATATTAAAAAAGCAAGAAATAACTACCCAAGAGCTAGAAAAGCTTTTGGTTGTGAATACACAGCAAAAAGAAGCATTAAAAAAAGATCGTGAGGAGTTAAACAGACTATCACTTGTAGCCAGTGCCAATAAAAACGCCATTGTATTTACCAACCCCGATGCCGCCATATTTTGGTGCAACGATGCCTACTTAGCCGTAACAGGGTTTACCCGAGAAGAAGTAGTTGGTAAAACCCCAATAGAAGTTGGTAAAACAGAAGCCATAGATAAAGATGCCCTACGCGAAATGGCTGATTTATTTTATAAAGGCGAAGCGTTTGATGTAGAAATTGCACACGGGCGCAAAGATGGTTCTTATTTTTGGTCGCGCACCAAAGGGCAACCTGTATATGACGAAAATGGAAAATTACTGCAATATTTTGCAGTAATTGAGGATATGACGCAGGAAAAAGAGCGTGAAGAACAACTTGTACTCCTGTCGCTCATTGCCGAAAAAAATATTAATGCCGTTGTAATATGCGATAAAAATGGTAGAGTAGAATGGGTTAATACCAGCTTTACCGAAATATCGGGCTACAGCAAGGACGAACTTATAGGCAAAAAGCCAGGCTATTTACTGCAAGGAGAGGATACTGACCCTGAAACAATAAAATACTTGGCAACGCAAATAAAAAATGGAGAGCCGTTTAACTGCGAAATTGTTAATTACACCAAAAACAGGAAAAAATACTGGGTTAAAATACAAGGGCAAGCACTTTATAATAAGTTCGGGGAAGTGTCTTGCTATTTTGCTATAGAGGAAGACATTACTGAGAAAAAAATAATGGAAACCCAGAAAGAAGAGCTTATGGCTCGACTTGAAAAAAGTAATAATGAGTTAGAAGATTATGCTCAAATCGTGTCGCACGACCTTAAATCTCCATTGCGTAGTATTAACTCACTAATAGCATGGATAAAAGAGGATAGCGATAACCTTTCGGAAGAAACAGAGCAATACTTAAGCCTGATAGAAGGTAAAATCGAAAAGATGGATCACCTTATACAAGGTATACTTACCTACTCAAAAATTGATAAAGGTAAAATCCAATCTGATGCTGTAAATACGCACGAAATTGTAAGCAACATCATAAATATTATAGATATACCTAGTAACATAAAAATAGAAATACAAAACAAGCTCCCTGTAATAAAAGCTGATAGGTTTAGAATACAACAACTTTTCCAGAACCTTATTGGTAATGCAGTAAGCTATATTGATAAACCTAAAGGACTTGTAGAAATTGGTGTAGAAGAAGCTAAAGATTGTAATACCTTTTTTGTAAAAGATAACGGACCGGGTATAGCAAAGGAAAATCAGCAGAAAATATTTCAGATATTCCAATCGCTAACCAATAACGAAAGGTCTACAGGATTAGGGCTATCTATCGTAAAAAAAATTACCGAGAATTATAATGGTACTATCTGGCTGGAAAGCGAAGTAGGTACGGGTACCATTTTTTATATTAAACTCCCAAAATAATATCACTATGAAAATTGTACAAGCATACAAACTGAAAGATAACAATTGGAATTATTATGGCGAAAAACAAACCCTAAACAATCCGCTTGTTTTAGCATTTGGTAACCGTTATTTACTGGAAAACAAAGATGTACTTGCTGATATACGAAACGAATTTCCGTACGAGCATATTGTATTTGGCTCATCGGCTGGAGAGATTATTAATATTGATGTTGTAGAAGAATCAATCACAGTACTTGCCATAGAATTTGAAAAAAGTAGTTTTGTTATTAAAAGAGATAACATACTGGACCATAATAAAGATACACTATCGTTAGGTACTGCATTAAGTGCTAAAATGCCTAAAGAAAACCTCAAGCATTTGTTTATCGTTTCGGAAGGAAGTTTTATGAGCGGTACATCGCTAATAAAAGGCTTTGAACATGGTTTTGATAAAGATATACCAATGACGGGTGGATTATGTGGGGATGATACTAGGTTTGAAAGAACACTAGCATCGTATAAAGAAGATCCAAAAGAAGGCGAAATAATATTAATTGGTTTTTATGGCGACTCACTAGAAATTAGTTTTGCCAGCCATGGCGGATGGCTAGGTTTTGGTCCTGAAAGAATTATAACAAAATCGGACGGTAACGTATTATATGAAATTGACGACCAACCTGCTTTGGAACTATATAAAAAATACTTGGGCGATAAAGTTGAAAAACTTGCCGAGTCTACCCTATTTTACCCATTAAACGTTATAGCACCAGGCAGAAAAGATGCGGTAGTACGTACCATACTCTCTATAGATACCGAAAAACAAGCCATGATATTTGCGGATAATGTACCCGAAAACTCGCGTGTACAACTCATGATGGCCTCTGCCGATGGCATCTCGCAAGGGGCCTACAATGCTGCCAAGCTAGCCATGCAAAACCGCGAAAAAAAGCCACAACTAGCTATACCCGTAAGTTGCATTGGTCGTAAACTAGTACTAAGCCAGCGCATGGAGGAGGAAGCAGAATTAATAAAGCAACTTGTTGGCGAGAATACAGCTATTGCAGGGTTTTACTCGTACGGCGAAATTGCCCCGTTTTATGGCAACACATCATGCGAATTTCACAACCAAACAATGACACTAACACTAATTAGTGAGTAAATGAATTCTTTACTAAAAAGACAGATTAGAAAGTATCTTGATAAAGAAGAGCACCACTTTAACGATGTTTTTTTAGCAGCCGTAAACGATTCGTATGCAAATTACGAAGAGCAGATAAGCATGTTGCAACGAGCCATGAAAATTAGCTCGGATGAACTTTTTGAGGCAAATAAAAAACTGCGCGAAGAAGCCAAAACACTTAAAGACATAAATAAAAACTTAGAGTTTATACTAAACTCTATGAGCCCAGAGAGTAATGATAAAAATAATAAAGGATTTAATGCTGCCGAGTATATAAAGAAACAATCGGCAGAAATTATAGAAATAAACAACCAACGGGAAGCATTACTTAAAAGTTTAGAAAAGCAAAATCAGGAACTTAACGAGTATGCACACGTAGTATCGCACGATTTAAAATCGCCGTTACGCAACATAAATACGCTTATAAACTGGATGCTCGAGGATGACGACTCTACGCTTACCGATGAAAGTAAAAAATCGTTAGGCTTAGTATTGTTCAATATCGAAAAGATGGATTTAATCATTAAAGGAATACTCGATTATTCGTCCATAGATAAGTTAGAGTCCGAAAATCGTATTGTAGACCTTAATGCAATAATACCCGAAATATTACGTGCCATTACATTACCTGAACATTTTAATTTGCATATTGATAACGATTTGCCCAGACTACATGGTAACTACTACCGTTTTAAACAACTGTTTCAAAATCTTATAGAAAATGCTATTAAGTATAACGACAAAGAAAAAGGCGTAATTAGGATTGGATGCAAACAGCGTAAAAACGAAATAGAGTTTTATGTAAAAGATAACGGAATGGGTATGAAAGAGGCATACTTTGAGAAAATATTCAATGTATTTACCAAACTAAGTAGCGATAACCAGTCCTCTGGGATGGGGCTATCAATAGCCAAAAAAATAGTTACATTTTATGGGGGTACAATATGGGTAGAAAGTGAGCCTAAAAAAGGAACAACGATTTACTTTACACTACAAAAAAATGGAACAACCTAACCTAAGTTACATTAACGATTTGGCTGGCGATGATGCTGCTTTTAAAGCAAAGCTATGCAGTACCATAAAAGATGAGTTACCGCGCGAAATAGACGAATACAAAAAGAGCATACAAAACAATAATTATACAGAGGCTGCAAACCACGTACACAAACTGAAACACAAAATAAGTGTTATGGGAATGGAAAAAAGTTACTATCTTGCTGAAGAGTTTGAGCGTAACCTTAAAAACCAATCGGTAACACTACAATCGGAATTTGAAAATATACTTCTGAAAATGCAACAGTTTGCCGATGGTTTGTAAACAGTATACTGTATATGAACTGCATAATTATTGATGACGAAGGTATGGCAAGGGCAATAATTGCCCAAATGATAGCCAAAGATCCGTCGCTTACCTTAATAGAAGAATTTTCTAGTGCTATAGATGCCATTAAATACCTTAATGGCAATAGCGAAAACATCGACCTCATATTTTTAGATATTCATATGCCCGGATTTACAGGGTTTGATTTTATACAAACCATAAAAAATCCGCCTGCCGTAATACTAATAACATCCGATAAAAACTTTGCTATAGAAGCGTTTGAATACGATTGTATTGTGGATTATTTGGTAAAACCACTTACTGAGGAGCGTTTTTTAAAAGCAGTGCGAAAAGCACATAATAAAAAACAAGAAGCAGCTACTGCAACCTCTACAACTGCAGCTACAACTGTGCAAAATGAGCCACCCTCTGATACTGCTAACGAATTTTATGTAAATATTGACCGCAGACTTATTAAAATAGATATACCCTCTATAAACCTTGTACAGGCAAAAGGCGATTATATACAAATTAAAACAGAAACAAAAAACTATACAGTACACTCTACATTAAAAAAAATAGAAGATAAACTCCCTACGTCACTATTTTTAAAAGTACACCGTACTTATATCATCAATATTAAAAAAATTATTGATATTGAGGACAATAGCGTTTTAATTGATAAAGATGTTATACCTGTTAGCAGAGCAAATCGACCTGAATTAATGAAAAGATTAAACATGCTTTAAATCGATAAACGGTTTAACGATACATAACTGCATTTCGTAAGTACTTAAAATGAGATAATCGAAAACAAGCAATTATAGGCGTAATTGATAGATATATTTGAATCATAATTCTAAACGGAATGATTATGAAAAAATTACTATTACTTACAGCCTTACTAACTAATACACTAATTGTTGCACAAGAATACCAGTATTTAGGAACTTACAACAACCAAGGAGTACCTGATTATTTAGAAGCAGAGGGAGATGTAGTTACACAAGCTACGTTGGACCTTGTTAGCAACTCCCTGCCAGAAGGGTACCCCGTACCACAATACAACCCACAATACATCTCGGCAGGATATGATACTGATGTTATACTTAATGACGATGCAGCCGTATGGGTAACCTTTGTAAAAGAAGGAGCAGGTTATAAAAACATACTTGGTTTTTATACCTACGATGTAAACAACCCACCTACAAGTGCACCAACAACAGAAGATATTACTATTGTATTCCCAAATGTATCTGCATTATATTCAGGTGGTGGGCTATTAGCTGGCGACAAGGTTAAAATTGGCGATTTTGAAGCTGGAACAGGTATTGGATGGGTACTATTAGCCAACGGATGGAACGGTAGTGTTACCGACGGATTATGGAGAGTATTCTCTAACCCAAACTACAACCCAGAAGCTGACCCTGAGTTAAGACACCACAATGTATTACTTGCTGACCCTGATAATGAAAGATTAATACTTGGTTTTGAAGATATTAGAAGAGATTATGGCTCTTGCGATAACGATTTTAACGATGCCGTATTCTACGTTACTGCAAACCCTTACGAGGCAATACAAGTAGCTAACTATGCTGATGTAAGTACTGCTGCCGATGTATCTTCAGGTAACGATGGTGGACTTGAGAGTAATGGCAACCTTGCAGGGCTTATAGCAAAACGTAACTTTGAGCGTACAAAAACAAACTCTTTTTTAAATAAAAAAGCATTACAAATACCCTTTGCAATGAGCAACGTACAAATGAAGAGTAGTGTTGCAACTATGGAAAGCTTATTTCCAGATACAGGAATGTTTGGTAACGAAACCGCCTACATCTCCAGTCCAGAAGATTTAATAGGAATTACCAATGCAGATGAAATCTTTGCTATAGATTATTACGTAAATACTGAAAGAGTTGCAGCAGCATTAGCTACAAAAACAACAGGTAATGTTTATGACCACTCTAAAGTAATATGCGACAGGCTTAACGGATCATCTTTAGAGGATGTTAGAACCATAAAACTGCAAGGACACGAAATAATAATGGTAAAACTAAAAAGAGCCAACGGTGTTATAGAGTATGCACTTAGCTTCTCCATAGAGGAAACAGCTACCGAGAATGTTTTACACAGCTACTGGAACATTGCACAATACCCTACCGCCAACTATACTAACTTCCAGTTTTGGGGCGCCAACATGGGGCAGGTATGTAGCGTAGCAAACCATGTATTAAACGAGCTAGAAGCAGATAAAACAGTAACCGATACTGCAATGGAAAACAGAATACCATCGGTATTTGTAAAAAACGGAACCTACAAAAATGGTGTACTTAACCTAGCGATTGTAAACAAATCAATGGCATCATCATTAAGTTTTGAAGGAAACAAAAAAGTTACAGAACTGGATGATGAAGAAAACTTTACACAAGAAATTGCACTTAATGGTAATTTAAACCAAACGGTACAAGTAGTAACAGGCGGTATATTCGATATCGGTTTCTCCATTAACGCAAACACTTCGGTAAGAGCAGACGGATTGTACATGGCGGATGGTCCTTGGGGTGTAGATTACAATGAAGCCGAAGCATCGTTAACTACATTTAACATTACAGGGTACAACATGGAAACAGAAGTTGAAGCTGGCACGTATACCATAGAGCGCGATGCTACAGTAGCAGGAACACTATACGGTACCGTAAACCTTTTTAGAAACATTTTGGCAGGTGAGCTTACACTAGATGCTACAGAGTACGAAGCAATTAACTTTAACTACCAAAGTACACACGCTATAGAGGTAGTAATGGTAACCGAAGGATTAAGCGACTGGAACAACCGTTTACGATTCCAAATCCCTGCAACCGAAAATATAATGGAGTACAGCATTGCATTAAGCGACTTTACAAATGGTACAGAAAGCTACGAAGGCGGAAACATTAAAGAGTTTGTATTCTCGGTAATCGGAAACTACACCTCGTTTGACCCCTTCCAAATAAGTGTATCAGCACTTCGATTAGGAGCACAGGCAGCATTAAGTACAGATACATTCGAGGCATTATCAGCAACTAAAATGTACAACTACCCTAACCCATTCTCAGGACATACAACAGTAGTATTACCAGAGCAAACAAGCAAAGCTGATGTACAGTTAGTAGATATGATGGGAAGAGTTGTAATGAGCAACAGCTACAATGTAACAAACAACGAGATAGCAGTAACAGCAGACGGTTTACCAAAAGGAATTTACATTATGATGGTAACAACAACAGAAAATAAAACCTACCAATTACGATGTATGGTACAATAATATAAGGCTTAGTAGTAATTACAACTTAGGGAAAACACAACTACTAAATCGGAACTGGGAAAGAGTAACTTCTTTCTCAGTTTTTTATTTACATAAAAGTGTAAAAGCCCAGTTTTCTTTTTATGATAATAACAAACACTGTATTTACAAATATGTTGGTTATTAAGCTGGCAGTAGCCGCCCCCTCTATGCCATAGGCAGGAATTAAAAATAAGTTAAGTATAACATTTACTATAAAACCACAAAGCATAATAACACTAACACTCTTTTGGTTATTCGTCATGTTTAGTATTTGGTCTACATTACCCGTCATGGCGTTATACAATCCCCCTAAGGTAACCAAAATTAAAGTAACACCACCTAGTGCCGTAGTATCGTTAAATAAATCCAGTAATAGCTCTCTAAAAAATATTAGTCCAAAAACCAGTGGTAACGTTAACACTATTACCAATTGTGTGGCGCGATTTACCACCTTTTTCATTTCTGAAATATTTTTCTGATGATACAGCTCCGATACTCTGGGCTGTACCACAGCATTCATCGATAAAATAAAAAATAACGACAAATACCCCACTTTAAAAGCAGTGTTATAAATACCAATCTGTTCGGCTGTTTCAAAACGTCCCAACATTAGCATATCCGTCCAGTTAAGTAGTACCAAAAAAATACCACTCATCATCATCGGGAACGATTTTTTAAAAATATCACGCTTAGCAATATCAGGGTAAATAATTTTCTGATTTTTCCCAAAAATATAAACCAGCATAATAATAACAGTAAGCAAATAAGCCACTACATAGCCCCAAAAGGTATAATAATCGCCTAAATTGTTATTGTATAAAAGTAGTAAGGCAGTAATTAAAAAAACATTCGGTAAAATAAATATCGACAGTCCGTAAACTACAAACCGCTTCATGGCAACAAAATAGTAGCAGATAATTTCGTGCAGTATCATACAAGGCGTGCCCAAAGCAACAATAAGCAGATAACCGTATAAATTTTCTTTTTCAAAAATGTAAGTTGCTATTAATCCCGCTCCTGCCGAAAACAATAGCACAGGTACTATTGATGAGAGCAATGCTATTTTTGCCGATTTTATTAATAATCCTTTGGATAACGCTTTATTAGTAAAACCACCCGAAAAACTTACAAAGGCACTAGGCAGCCCCAAAGCAAAAAACATAGCTGTTATTTGCATAACGGTAAGTGCCAGCGAATACAAACCCCATACGGATTTACCGTAGTAATTCGTCATAATCCACATAATAGCAAAGCTAAGCAGCATTGCTATCATACGAAATAAAAAAGATATGCCTCCAGTAGAAAGTATATACTTTACTGCCTCTTTATCTGCAAAAAGTTTTTTTATCATTGGTAAGTAAAACCCAAAATAGGATGAGTGTGTAAAATTACGCTTAAAAAAATCAATCTAAAAATTATAGTACTCCCAAGCCTTAAAAGCAACATTAAAAATCTTATATTTATAATCGTCATCCTCAAATCAAAATATACATGTCGAATATTAATTTGATTATAAAAGAACGCCCAAGCGATATTGGTAACTTTTTAGTGGGAAGATTACTCCCTTTTAGAGAAAAACGAATGGTAGGACCTTTTTCGTTTATCGACCATATGGGACCCGCAGCACTAAACGATCACGAAAATTTAGATGTCGGACCGCACCCGCACATCGGGCTATCTACCCTAACCTATTTGTTTGAGGGTAGTATTATGCACCGCGATAGTTTGGGCACGGTTATCGAAATTAAACCAGGGCAGGTAAACTGGATGACGGCGGGTAAAGGCATTGTACACTCGGAAAGAACACCCGATTACCTGAGGAATTCTGAAAAAAAACTGCATGGGTTGCAAATATGGGTAGCATTGCCCAAACACTTGGAAACCATGGAACCTACCTTTGCACACATAACCGAAGATGAAATGCCTGTTTGGGATAATAACGGTGTGCAAATAAAACTTATTGCAGGGGAAGCTTTTGGTAAAAAATCGGCAGTACCTGTGTATAGTCCACTGTATTTTATCGAGCTAAAAAGTAAAGAAAAAACAACGCTAAACATTGGTAACGATTTGTATGGCGAAAGTGCTATGTACATACTAAAAGGGAGTGTAACTATAGAAGGAAACACTTATAACCCTAAGCAGTTATTGGTAGCTAAAGAAGCATCGCTTTGCGAATTTACAATAAACGAAAATACCACAATATACATTTTTGGTGGCGAACCTTTTGATGAACCTCGCCATATTTACTGGAACTTTGTAGCCTCTACCCGTGAAGCAATAGAAGATGCCAAACAAAGGTGGGAAGCTAAAGAATTCCCGAGTATTCCTAACGAAACGGGCTATGTACCCCTACCCAAGCAAAGCAATAATTTTAAACCAAAAAAATAAACTGAATGGAGATTTTACATACTGACGATGGTAAAAAAGGTGAATTTAGAGCTGTAGAAGGTAAAACCGAAGCAGGACTAATGACTTACGTATGGGCAGGCGAAGATAAATTTATTATAGACCATACCATTGGCAACCCCGCATTTAAAGGAATAGGTACACAATTATTGGAAAAAGCGGTAGGCTTTGCGCGCAAAAAAGGTGTAAAAATACTGCCGTTATGCCCTTTTGCTAAAAAAATGATGGAACGAAACGAAAGTATGCACGATGTAATGGCGTAAGTTATAACTACTGCTCAATAGGTTTTTTAGCATCCAACCAAGCATCCATACCGCCATCAAGCTCTACAATATTAGTAAAGCCATTGGCTTTCATTATTTCTACTGCCGATGCGCTCCTACCCCCTACTTTACAGTACACATACACACGTTCGTCCTTGTCCAATTGTGTTAAACGGTCTTTAAAGTCTTTATCATATAAATGAATGTTCATAGCATTTTTAATATGCCCCTCTTTATACTCTTCAGGTGTACGCACATCAACAATTTGCCCTTTGTGCTCAATCATTTTCTCATGAAAAAGCGTTGGCTTAACAAGCACTATATTCTCTTTCTTCTCTTCTGTTTTACAAGAGGCTATTAGTATAAGCACTGCAAAAAGTTGTACTATTTTTTTCATAATTATAATTTGTGAGGAATAAAGATAAAAACATTCCATAAACGGTGGCATGACAATTATCATTTTTTTGCGATATATATACTATTATTTTTGAACATTGAAAATAGTGTCGCTATGAAAAATTCGATAATACAAAAATACAACGTGCCAGGACCCCGATATACTAGTTATCCTACCGTTCCGTACTGGAATGAGGAAGCGTTTACGGGCTTACATTGGAAAGATACACTACTCCATGCTTTTGATGAAAGTAATAGTAGAGAGGGCATTAGCCTGTATATACACTTACCTTTTTGCGAGAGTATGTGCACTTTTTGTGGTTGTAATAAACGTATTACAAAACGACATGATGTAGAGGAAGTATACATTAAAGCCGTATTAAAGGAATGGATGTTATACTGCGAATTATTGCCACAAAAACCGCGAATTAAAGAATTGCATCTTGGTGGTGGTACACCTACTTTTTTTAGTCCTAAAAATTTAGAGATACTAATAACGGGTATTTTAAAAGATGCTGATAAAGCTCCAGAGTATGAATTTAGTTTTGAAGGGCATCCGAATAATACCACCAGAAGTCATTTACAAACTTTATACAATTTAGGTTTCCGTAGGGTTAGTTTTGGTGTACAGGACTACGACCCAACGGTACAAAAAGCTATAAACAGGCAACAATCTTTCCATAACGTAGCTAAGGTTACCTTATGGGCTAAAGAAATAGGATATACCTCTATAAGCCACGATTTGGTTTTTGGATTGCCTTTTCAGACGATTGAGAATATTACGGATACAATTGAGAAAACAAAATCGTTAGATCCTGATAGAATTTCGTTTTACAGCTATGCACACGTGCCCTGGATAAAAGGCAACGGACAACGTGGCTTTGATGAGAGCAACTTGCCCAAAGATAACGAAAAGCGTATGCTGTACGAAAAAGGCAAACAACTTTTATCTGAAAAAGGATTCCATGAAATTGGTATGGATCACTTTGCCTTAAAATCAGATAGTATGTACACTGCTTTTACATCGGGTAAACTACACCGCAATTTTATGGGTTATAGTGCCAGTAAAACGCAACTAATGGTTGGTTTGGGTGTATCGTCTATTAGCGATAGCTGGTACAGTTTTGCGCAAAACGAAAAAACGTTAGAAGATTATTATAAACGATTAGATAGTAATGAACTGCCTGTATTTAGAGGGCATTTGCTCACTGATGAGGATTTGCTTATTAGAAAACATATACTCAACCTTATGTGCCAATTTAAAACATCGTGGGAGGAGGAAACTGATTATTTTGACGAATTGCCTGATGTATTACTAAATCTTACCGAAATGGAAAGGGACGAATTATTAGTACTAGGAAAAAATAATATTATTGTTACCGAAAAAGGAAAACCGTTTGTGCGCAATATATGCATGGCTTTCGATTTGAGATTGAAACGTAAAGCGCCACAAACAAAATTATTTTCGATGACTGTTTAGATTAACTAACCCTAACGCAAGAAAAAGCCGCTAAATTTTAGGTTTAGCGGCTTTTTTATTATGGATTTATTACAACACAATCGGGATTATTCTGAACGAAAAGGCTAGCATCAGAAGGTGATATGTAGGGTATGCCCAAACCTAGCCCACGCATTATAAAAAGCATTCCTATAAAAACAGCTACATAAGGTACATAACTTGCTAATTTGTTACGCCAATGCCCCGACATAAAGCCCGATACGTATACCACGGCACTCATCATGGGTATGGTACCTACACCATACAATACCATATAACCAAAGCCTAGCGTTGTATTTTGCATGGCTATAGCACCAAATAGGGCTGCATATACCATACCGCATGGCAAATAACCGTTTAAAAGCCCTGTTATAAATAAGGCTTTATAACTTCGTTTTTTAAACTGATTTCCTAAGCCTGTTTTTACTTTAGCTATTAGTTTATATACTGGTTTTGAGAAATTGTAGCGTGCAAATATCTTTTCGGGAGTCATAGCAACAACAATCATTAAAACACCTGCTATAATAGCCATTTGTTGCTGCATTCCTGCCAAATAAAGCCCTTTGCCTAATGTGCCAAAAATAAGCCCTAAACTACCGTAGGCAGTAAGCCTGCCTGTATGGTATAGCATTATCTGGATTGCTTTTTTGGCGGGATTATGCCTATCTACAGGCAGCATCATGGCTATAGGTCCGCACATGCCTATGCAATGCAGGCTAGAGAGTAAACCTAATATGAGTGCTGAGTAGAGCATGGTTAATGCTATTGGGTTATTGTTTTAATTATAGTGTTAGCATTCTATTATTAAGATATGCTGTATCATCGTACTCCCAATCTACAGTAATGCCCCAACGACCGCCTGCCAAATCACTTTTAGGTATGAGCAGATAAGGAACCGAAATTGAAATCGGAATTTCAAAATCGAGTCTTTGGTTAGACGGTCGGTATAAGGACACTTTTCCTTTTATTTTAGTAGCATCAAAACCACTTGGAAAAACTATTTTAATGGCTTCACTTTCATTTAGTATAGCCACTTTATCTTTTAAACTGGCTGCATTTTGCTGCTTATCTATTTTTGCCTGCAATACACGCTCTTTTTTATAATAATCGTCTACTACAAGCTCGTTATCGTATTTAGCATCGGATTGTACCTTGATTACAAAAAAGAGTATAAAGGCTATAAAAAATGCAAATGCAATAACAATTCCAGTACCCCAATTCAATTTAATATTCATAATACTATTTGTATTTAGTTAAAAGTACGCGGTGCTAAAAAGGTTGTTGTTTCTGTTTCAATCACTTTATCGCCATCGTATACTTGTAGGGTTATTTTGGTTTTATCGCCATCCAAATAGGCTGGGTTAATTTCTATAAACAATGTTCCTTCGGCTAAACCTTCTCGTTCAATGGTAAAGGTATCGTTACCTACCATTTTTACTACACCTTGCGGTTTTACCAATTTAAAATAAACGTTGTTAAAAGGTTTGGCCGTTTTGTTTACAATTTTATAGGTAAATACATTGCTTATGTTTTCGCCTTTGTGTTCGTACAACTGCCCAGGTAAGCGTAAAACAGTAGCTTCAACATCATTTCGTAAAAACAGCATTCCTGTAAATATGCCTAGTAATATTAGCAGTACGGCACTGTACCCCTTCATCCTAGCTGTAAACTTAAATTTTTCTTTTTTAGTTATTTCGTCTTCACTGGTATAGCGTATTAAGCCTTTAGGTAAGCCTACTTTTTCCATTACGGTGTTACACTCGTCAATACAGGCAGTACAGTTGGTACATTCTAGCTGTGTACCATTCCTAATATCAATACCTGTTGGGCAAACATGTACACACAACTTACAGTCAATACAATCGCCTTTACCCGATGCAACTCTATCTTCGCCTTTAACAATTCTTCCGCGTCCTGCTTCTGCTTCTCCCCTAACATGGTCGTACGCTACAATTACTGATTTGTTATCGAGTAGTACGCCTTGTAACCTACCGTAAGGGCATGCTATAATACAAACTTGCTCTCTGAACCACGCAAATATAAAGTAGAATACCCCCGTAAATATTAGCAATGCTATAAGGTTACCCCAATGCTCCAACGGACCATCTTGCACCATGGCAATAAGTTTATCGCTACCTACAAGGTAAGCTAAAAACACATTGGCTATGGCAAACGAAATGATAAAGAATATAGTCCACTTGAGTGCTTTTTTTCTAATCTTTTCGGCATTCCACTCCATTCTATCCAGCTTCATTTGTGCGTTCCTGTCGCCTTCTATAGCATACTCGATACGCCTAAATACCATTTCGAGAAAGATGGTTTGCGGACACATCCAACCACAAAATATACGACCGAATGCTACTGTAAATAAGGCTACAAATACTACTCCTATTATCATGGAGATAACAAAGAGGTGGAAATCTTGCGGCCAAAACGGAAATCCGAAAATATTGAACCTGCGTTCTAGCACATTAAACATCAGGAATTGATTACCATTTATTTTAATAAAAGGCGATAAAAACAGTGCGGCTAGTAAAAAATAACTAACTAATTTTCTGTATTTGTAAAACTTTCCTGATGGCTTTTTAGGATAAAGCCACGACCGTTTCCCTTCTTCATCTATCGTGCCTATTGTATCACGAAATCCATCATCCATTTGTGCTGCCATTGTGCTTGTTGTTTTAGTTTTGAGCTACTTGTAACTCTTCTTCAGTGTCGGCTGCTGTTTCTTCTGTAGCATCTTTATCATCTGCATTTTCTGCTCCTTCTTCCGTTGTTGGTGCTTCTGTTTCGTCTTGCCATATTTCGCCTTCTGCTGCTTTAGCATCAGGAGGGTTAGTACCTTGCATTGAAAGAACGTAGCTTGATACTTGTTGTATTTCGGATGGTTTTAATGTACCGTTCCATGCCACCATACCTTTACCATCTCTACCACCTTCCATAATGGTTGTAAATACATTTTTAATACCACCACCAAGTATCCAGTACGCATCGGTTAAGTTGGGTCCAATACCGCCCCCACCATCAGCTCTGTGGCAGGCAGCACAATTGGTATTAAATATTTCTTTACCACTTGCCAAGTCGCCTGATTCGGTTAATAATGTAACCGTTTCGGCACTAACCAAATCTTTAGCTGTTTTTTTGTATTCTTCTACAGCAATTTTAGCCTCAGCCATTTCTTTCTGGAACTCTTCTTCTTGGGTGTAACCACCGTAAATATGAAAACGAACCAAATAAATAACCGAGAAAATAATAGTTATGTAAAAGAGGTATACCCACCATGGTGGCAATACATTATCAAGCTCTTTAATACCATCGTAATCATGGTCTAGTATTATCGTATCTTCTTCTTCAATAGGTTTGCTTTTGGTAAAGAATCCTTTTAGTTTTTTGTACCATGCCGTTTCTGTTATACCCATTGCTTCTGTTTCGGCAAGTTGTTTTTTCTGCTCTTCAGTAAGTATAGCATAGGTAATTTTATCCATAGCACTAATAACTATTTCTATAGCTATTTGTGTGAATAGGAATACAAACAGAAACACCGATACCATAGGGTACTCTATAAATGCGGGTTTCTCACCAGAGTCTATAAAGTACTCCATAGCCATAAATACTAGGGCGAATAAAACGGGTACGCGTACATATACAGGAATTATTTTTCTCATGATTCCAGTTTTTTATTGGTTAAAATTTTCGTTATGCTCTTCATCGTCAGAAAAAGGTAAATTGCTCAATTCGTCAATCTTTTCTGTTTTGTAGGTAAACACCCAAGTGTATAGCCCTACAAAAAAGATAAAGAATATAAGTAGTGATATTATCGGATACACCTCTATCCCAGCGATGGTATCCATATTATGTTTTATAAACTTTAGCATAGCTCTGGTTATTTAGAATTATCGTCAGTTGTATTTTTTATCTTGATGTCTGTACCTAAGCGTTGCAGGTAAGCAATAAGCGCTACAATCTCTCTTTCTTTCATGGGTACAAATTCTTCTCCTCGTGTAGCAGCCGCTTTTCGGCTATCCTCATAACTCTTCACAAAATCAGGATCGTTGTGTAAGTTGGCTTCTATTTCAGCAGATTGTTCTTCGATAGATTTATAGGCGTTAGCAATATCCTCCTCAGTATAGGGTACTCCTAATTGTACCATTACTTCCATTTTCTTTTGGATATAGGAGTAATCCATTTTTTCGTTATCGAATAGCCATTTGTAACCTGGCATAATAGAGCCGTCTGATGTACTTTGCGGATCCCACATGTGATTAAAGTGCCAGTTATCGCTATACTTACCTCCTATTCGCATTAAGTCGGGCCCTGTTCGTTTAGAGCCCCACAGGAATGGGTGGTCGTACACGTACTCTCCCGATTTAGAGTATTCACCGTAACGCTCTACCTCACTTCTAAACGGTCGTATCATTTGCGAGTGGCAACCTACACAACCTTCTCGTATGTATAAATCACGTCCTTCTAATTCTAGCGGTGTATATGGTTTAACGGTTGATATGGTTGGTATGTTGGATTTTACCATTATGGTAGGTACAATTTGTATAATACCTCCTATAAGTATGGCTATAGTAGCTAATATGGTAAGCTGAATTGGTCTTCTTTCCAACCATGGGTGGAATTTCTCTCCTTTAAGTCTTCGCTTACTTATTTTCTTTAATGCTGGTGCTTCGGCAAGTTCGTCCTCTATAGCCTGACCTTGTCTAACCGTCATTATAATGTTGTATACTAATACCAGTAATCCTATTACGAATAATGTTCCTCCTATAGCACGCATCCAATACATTGGCATAATAGCATGTACGGTTTCTAGGAAGTTACCATATACTAACGAACCATCGGGGTTAAACTGTTTCCACATACTGGCTTGTGCAAATCCTGCTACGTACATGGGTAGTGCATATAGTATAATACCTAGTGTACCTATCCAGAAATGGAAATTTGCCATTTTAATAGAGTATAACTTGGTTTTTGTCATACGGGGTATTAACCAGTAAATCATACCAAAGGTTAAGAAACCATTCCAAGCTAAGGCACCTACGTGTACGTGTGCTACAATCCAATCGGTAAAGTGTGCAATAGAGTTTACGTTTTTAAGTGAAAGCATTGGTCCTTCAAACGTTGCCATACCGTAACCTGTAACGGCTACTACAAAGAATTTTAAAACTGGGTCGGTTCGTACTTTATCCCATGCTCCTCTAAGGGTAAGCAGTCCGTTTATCATACCACCCCATGATGGCGCAATAAGCATTACAGAGAATACTACCCCTAAGTTTTGTGCCCAGTCTGGTAAGGCTGAGTATAACAAGTGGTGTGGTCCTGCCCAGATGTATATGAATATTAACGACCAGAAGTGAATAATAGATAGTTTATACGAGTAAACGGGTCTGTTAGCTGCTTTTGGCAGGTAATAATACATTAACCCTAAAAATGGTGTTGTTAAGAAGAATGCTACGGCATTGTGCCCGTACCACCATTGTACTAACGCATCTTGCACCCCCGCATATACGGAGTAACTTTTTAAACCGTTAACTGGTAACTCTAAACTATTAAAGATGTGAAGTACTGCAACGGTTATAAACGTAGCAAGGTAAAACCAAATGGCTACATACAAGTGGCGCTCTCTTCTTTTTAGTATTGTACCAATCATGTTTACACCAAAAGCAACCCAAACAAGCGCAATAGCTATATCTATAGGCCACTCTAATTCGGCATATTCTTTTGATGTGGTATAGCCTAACGGAAGCGATATGGCGGCGGCTACAATAATGAGCTGCCAACCCCAAAAGTTTACATTACTTAAAAAGTTACTGTACATACGTGCTTTTAGCAAACGTTGTAAGGAGTAATATACTCCTGCAAAAATAGCATTACCTACAAAGGCAAAAATTACTGCATTGGTATGCAATGGTCGTAGTCTGCCATAACTTAACCACGATATCCCATCGGTAAGGTTTGGGAACATGTACATTGAAGCTATTAACAGCCCTACAAGCATCCCTACTACACCAAACACAATGCAGGCATAGAGGAACTTTTTAACTATTTTATTATCGTAATAAAATTGTTGCACTTCCATAATTATTTGTTGTTATTGGGTTTCGAATTTTTTTTAGCTTTTTTCAACTCATCGTCAAAAAGCATCCTGACCGATGGTGTATAATCGTCGTCATACTGTCCGCTTTTTACCGCTTTTACAAAAGCAACAAAAAAGCCAACAGCCACTACGATACTGATGGAGATTAATAAATAGATTACGCTCATACCTTCCTAAATTTATGTTAACAAAACTACTTCAGGACAACTACTTAAAATATGATATTTGTCATACTTCAAATTTTTATACTGATTTTTTTATTGTTTTTGCATAGTAATTGCTGGTTATGGTTACAAAGCTTACAATGGTAATGGTACTAAGGGGCATTAATATAGCTGCTGCTAGTGGCGATAGCTTACCCGCTACAGCAAACGATAGCCCTATAACATTGTAAAGTAGTGATAAGCCAAAGCTCATTTTAATGGTTTTGGTTGCTTTTTTAGCATAGCTTAAAAAGTAATTGAGGTTGCTAAATTGGCTTGCATCCAATATTCCATCACAGGCAGGCGAAAAAACATTTACATTTTCGGATATGGCTATACCTACATTACTTTGTGCCAGCGCACCAGCATCGTTAAGCCCATCGCCTATCATCATCACATTACTGCCTTGTTTTTGTAATTGTTCTATAAAAGCAAGTTTTTGTTCGGGCTTTTGGTTAAAGCTAAGGGTAGTACCTTTGGGTAATAATTCTTGTAATGCCTCGCGTTCTCCCTCGTTATCACCAGATAGTATCTTAAGCTTATAGTTTTTGCTTAACGTTTTAAATAGTGATGCCAAGCCATTGCGGTACTGGTTGTTAAAAATATACTTCCCTTTATACTGCCCATTTATAGCAATGTGTACATTGGTTTGAAAAGATGGCGGCAAATCTTGTTCTACAAAGTAGGCAGAGCCAATTTTTACGGTATACTCCCCTATTTTACCCATTATGCCTTGCCCCGTTACCTCCTTAAAATCGGTAGTATTTACCACGTTACAAGCTGGCAAAAACTCGTACAAGCGTCGGCTTAGTGGGTGGTTAGAGCCTCTTAGCAAATTTTTTAGTACCCCTATTTCTTCTTCAGTAAGTACTACACCTTCATACGTTATATCCGATTTTTTATTGGTTGTTATTGTACCTGTTTTATCAAAAACTAACGTATCTATTTTAGCCATTTGCTCTATTACAGTAGCATTTTTAAGGTAAAATTTGCGTTTGCCCATTATGCGCAGTACGTTACCCAATGTAAATGGTGCACTTAATGCTAATGCACAGGGGCACGCTACTATAAGTATTGCGGTAAATACGGTAAAGGCAGTATTAACATCTATAAAAAGCCAGTACACAAAAGTGGCTATTGCCAGTGTTAGTATGGCGGGTGTAAAGTACTTGCTAATAGTATCGGTAAGTGTTTTGTAGTTTTCGGTATCCTTTTTGGTAAATACATCGTTACTCCATAATTGTGTGAGGTAACTTTGTGATACCGATGTTAACACCTCCATCTCTATTACCTTGCCTGTTTGCCTGCCACCAGCATATATTTTATCGCCCGATTTTTTACTAATGGGTATTGCCTCGCCCGTTACAAAACTATAATCAATGGCTGTTTCGGCACTTATTAGTATACCATCTACGGGTATTAATTCTTGGTTTCTAATTAATAACCTGTCCCCTGCCTTAACATCGTATACAGGGCACGATACTTCTTGTTTACTAGGCGTTATTTTGGTTACTGCTATTGGAAAATAGGATTTGAAATCCCTTTCGAATGATAGGAAATTATAGGTTTTTTGTTGGAACAATCGTCCTAATAACATAAAGAATACTAGCCCTGTTAAAGTATCGAAAAAACCTTGCCCAAAGCCAAAAACAATATCAACAGTACTCCGAATAAACATTACAATTAACCCAAGTGCAATGGGTACATCGATATTAAGCATACCCGAACGAATGCTTTTGTATGCCGAAACATAATACCCACTTGCTGCATACAAAAATGACGGTAACGACAAGGCAAATATTAACCATCTAAAAAAGCCTTTATATTTGTCCAACCAAAATTCATCAACATCAAAATACTCAGGGAACGATAACAGCATTACATTACCAAAGCAAAAAAAAGCAACACCCAGTTTATAGGTTAGCTCTCGGCTAATGCCTTTCTTCTTTACTTCGTAATTTTCAAGACTTATATAAGGCTCATATCCTATTGAACTTAGTAGGTGTACTAGGGTTTTTAGTGTAATTTGCTCGGGATTATATACAATACGTACGTTTTTTTTGGAGAAATTAACTTGTGAGCTACTTACACCTTCTTGAAGTTGATTTAAATTTTCGAGTATCCAAATGCAGGAGCTGCAATGAATGTGCGGAATGTATAACGTTACAATTTGCGTAGTGTCTTCTTCAAAATCAAGAAGCTTAGTTACAATTGTTTCATTATCTAAAAAATCATATTTACCTTTTATATCCTGTGGGGTTGCACCAGGTGCATTTTCAAAATCATAGTAGCACGAAAGTCCGTTTGCATTAAATATTTCGTAAACAGTTTTACAACCGTTACAGCAAAATGATTTTTCGTCGAAAATAATTTCTTCATTAACCTTTACGGTTAATCCACAATGGAAACAATTTTTAGTATCCATAGTATCTGCTCTTTTACCTAGTACAAAGGTGCGATAGTATGAAATAATAAAATATGACAATTGTCATGTTGACAATTATTGAATACCTTTGCAACAGAGTAACACTAGAATTGATTATTTATGAGCAAGTGTGAACAATGTATAGTTAGGCAATTTAGCTCTCTGAAAGCGTTAAAGAAAGATGAATTACTTAGTCTTTCCAACTGTAAAACGTTTTATACGGTTAAAAAAGGAGAACCTGTTTTTACAGAAGGTGA
This sequence comes from Flavobacterium litorale, assembly GCF_019613795.1. Lineage (NCBI taxonomy): Bacteria > Pseudomonadati > Bacteroidota > Flavobacteriia > Flavobacteriales > Flavobacteriaceae > Flavobacterium > Flavobacterium litorale. Next base: position 1,813,028 of record NZ_CP080429.1, on the reverse strand, counting down.
AAACCTGAAAGGTATTTTTTGTGTTAAGGATGGTATTTGTAAAATGACTAAGCTTAGTGCCAACGGCAATGAACAAATTGTAAAACTAATATCCAAGGGCGAGCTGTTAGGGCAACGATCGTTAATTAGCGAAGAGCCTGTTAATTTAAGTGCTGTTGCCATTGATGATATGGAGGTTTGTTTTATTCCGAAAGCAGAAATTATGGGTTTCTTTAATACGAATAACGAGTTTTCGATGAATGTGATGCGTAGTATTTGTGGTGACCTTAAGGATGCTGATGACCATGTGGTAACTATGGCACAAAAATCGGTAAAACAACGCCTTGCCGAAGTACTTTTGTATTTATACGATAATTTTGGTACCGATGAAGCTGATAATAGCCTCACCATAAAATTATCGCGCGAAGAATTGGCAGGGATGATTGGTACTGCTACTGAAAGTTGTATACGATTGTTATCTGACTTTAAAAAAAATGGACTTATAATTTTATCGGGCAAAAAAATTATTCTTACAGATATTGATGCGCTACGAAAAATGTAACAGAACATAAAAGCTATATAATATAAAAAGCAGCCCTAGGGCTGCTTTTTTATTTGCTATGCAACAAAGTTTATTTTGGTAATACAACAGGACCGTTCCATTGTGATATGCCTCCTAAAAGGTTATAGGCTGTACTAAACCCAAGCTGATTCATTACACTACAGGCTTGTGCGCTACGCCCTCCGGCAGCACAATACACATAGTAGTTTTTTGTTTTATCAAGCGTTTCAAGTTCATCTATAAATCCCTGCCCCTTATAAATATCAATATTTATAGCATTAGGAATTATACCATTATTCACTTCGTCTTCGGTGCGCACATCAAGTAGTACCGCATTGGTATCTGCTTGTGCCTTTTGCCACCATTCTTGTTCCGATAAATTCATTATTATAATTTTATTTCCTGCAAAGGTATTATGCTTTTATAGAACAACCAATAGCTTTGGTTTCTTCTACAGCAATTTCTTCGCCTCTTAGCAATGCATCAACTACGTTTTGTACATACGGTACTTTTACTGCAGCAGCATCTTCATAATTATCATCAATTGCTCCTATATAGCGTACTATATTCCCCTTATCTGTTTTTTCTAACACATAAACATGAGGTGTTTTTGTAGCACCATACTGCGGGTAAATTTTTTGTCCGTCATCAAATAAATACGGAAAAGTAAAGTCTTTAGCTTCGGCACGCTCCTGCATTTTCTCAAAGCTATCGTCTGGTGTTTTGTCAGGGTTGTTTGGGTTTATTGCTACTACAGGATACCCCTTAGCTTTATATTTTTTATTTAATGCTATAATTCTGTCTTCGTATTTTACAGCATATGGGCAGTGGTTACATGTAAATATTACAATATACCCTTTGGCATCTGCCATATCTTTTAAGGCTACATTGTTACCGTCAACATTTTTAAGGCTAAAATCAGTTGCCACATCACCTATACTGTACCCCGATTTCATGGCAGGTTTGTTTTCTGTATTGTCTGCTACTTCATTCGCTTCAGTAGTTTCTGCTGTTTCCTCAGCTTTGTCGTTTTCAGACTTGCACGATACGTTTAATACAAGTAATCCTGCTGTTATAAAAAGGGTTAAAAATTTAGTTATTTTCATCTTATTTATTATTTAAAAATTAAACTGTTTTGTACTTTTATTTTACAGCCATTAATTCGGCATTTAGCTCATCATACGTAAACGAACGCTCGTAAAACTTACGTTTGTTTTTGTTGTAAATAATAGTAGCTGGTATAGCACCACTCCACGTACTATCTATTTTCGGAATCCACGAATTAGAGTCAGGATCCGTCATTACAATAACCTCGCTTTCTAATTTTTTCTCTTCTAAAAAAGGAATTAGTTTACTATCTATCATCTTGCGCATATCAAGGCTAACCAAAAGTACTTTTACTTTCTCATCTTTATAATTAGTGTTTAGCTGCTCAAAATAAGGCAACTCCTTTACACAGGGTACACACCAAGTAGCCCAAAAATTAACTACATAAGTAGTATCGTTGTCTTTTCTGTTCAGGAAATATTCCAACCCATCATACTTGTATGCTTTAACACTAATGTCGTCTTTAGTATATACTTTTATAGGGTTGGGTGCAGGGGTAATTTCAGTTGCTTCTTGTGGTTTAACCTCTCCCTTACAAGCAACCAATACAAGTAGTAGTAAAACTACTGCTATTTTAGTTTTAATTAATTTCATTATTGCGTACGTATTCAAAAAGATTAAAAGTAATTGAAAAAATAAGACCTCGTACGTTTTAACACATTTTTAACCTAATATTTGTATATACAATAGTAAAAAGAATATACATTTGTACATACAAATTTTGTAGATACAATTATGAAGATAGAAGATGTGATAAAAGCAACAAACGAAATAGCGTTAGAGAAGAAAACGATATTAAATATAATGTACACGCAAAATGTATTGGCAGATAATTTTAATGATATTTTAAAACCTTACGAGCTTTCTCCTGAACAATTTAATGTGTTACGAATATTGAGAGGGCAAAAGGGTAAACCTGCCAATATGCATTTAATTCAGGAACGAATGATATCGCGTACTAGCAACACCACCCGACTGGTTGACAAGTTACTAGCCAAAGGCTTGGTTATGCGGAAGGTTTGTAGCGAAAACAGACGAAAAATGGATATTACCATTACCGAAAAAGGACTGGATTTACTGAATGAATTGGACCCAAAGGTTGAAGGACAAGAAACAGAATATTCTAAAAACCTGAGTGGTAACGAGCTAGAGCAATTAAACAGTTTGCTAGAAAAATACAGAGGATAAGTAACGTAATTACAAATACAATAGCATGAATAATTATATAGAGAGCCTTTACTGGCGCTATGCAACCAAAAAATACGACCCAAATAAAAAAATAACACCTACAGACCTTACAACATTAAAAGAAGCCGTAAGGCTAAGCGTATCATCATTAGGATTACAACCGTACAAAGTAATAATAGTTGAAGATGCCGAGATACGCAAACAGTTAAAACCTGTAGCGTTTAACCAAAATGGTATTACAGATGCATCGCACGTTTTTGTGTTTGCAAGCGAAATTAATGTAGGTAAAAAACATATAGATGCTTATGTTAACAACATTATAACTACCCGAGAAATTACCCGAGAAACAGTAACGCCCTTTATTAAAGCTATGGAAGGCTTTATTGGAGCGCAAGACGAAACTAGTAAAAGTTTTTGGGCAGCAAAACAAGCCTACTTGGCAATGAGTTCGCTTATTACAACCGCAGCCATTTTAAAAATAGATGCTACCCCTATGGAAGGCTTTAATAAAGTTGAATTTGACAAAATACTAGGGTTAGAGGCTATGGGCTTAACGGCATCGGTAGTGGCTACGGTAGGCTACAGGCATGAGGAGGACGAATTCCAGCACATGAAGAAAGTACGAAAATCGGAAGAAGAATTATTTATAACTATTTAATATATAACGCAATTTTTAATAAAAGAAAACAATGAAAAATCTAAAAACAATCGCATTTGCTTTAGTAATGGCATTAGGAACTACTATTGGTGCTACAGCACAAGACAAGAAAATAAACACCTCTAAAAGTAAAATAGAGTGGGTTGGTAAAAAAGTAACAGGACAACATAGTGGTAAAATTAGCTTTAAAGACGGTGTGCTTAAATTTAGCAATGGTAAGCTTGTAGGGGGTAACTTTACAGTAGACATGCGATCGATTACAGTAACTGACCTTAAAGCTGGAGAAGGAAAAGAAAAACTAGAAGGTCACCTTAAAGCAGACGACTTTTTTGGTGTACAAGAGTACGCTACCTCTACACTTGTTTTTACATCGGTAAAAGCAAAAGGGCGCGATACATATGCTGTTAAAGCCAACCTAACTATTAAGGGCATAACAGAGCCTGTAAGCTTTAATCTTACAGTACTTAAAAATAGTGCAACAACTATGTTTGAAATAGACAGAACGAAATACGGCATTGAGTACAGTTCGGGTAGCTTTTTTGATGGATTGGGCGACAAAATGATATACGACGATTTTGAGCTTACTGTAAAACTACAGTACTAATAATTATTAAGGTTTGGATTTTGTGTTAAGTGTAAACCCCTGTCAGTTACTGGCAGGGGTTTACTATTGTTTTACAATAAAAACTCCATGCCATTAAATGTTATTACATTTGCACTTATTTCCGTACAATGAAAAAAATTCTTGTTATAGATAACTACGATAGTTTTACCTACAACCTAGTACATTATTTAGAGGCTTTTGACTGCGATGTAACCATAATTCGGAATGACGAATTGGATATTGATGAAGTAGCTAATTATGATAAAATAGTACTATCGCCAGGTCCAGGTGTACCCAACGATGCGGGGCTGCTAAAAGCGGTGATACAAACCTATGCCAAAAGCAAAAGCATACTAGGCGTATGCTTGGGGCAACAAGCCATTGCCGAAGTTTTTGGAGGCAGTATTATAAACCTGCAAAAAGTATATCATGGCGTGGCTACTAATGTAAATATAGTAGTAGAAAACGAACCTTTATTCGATGGTTTAAAGAGTACGATACAAGTAGGGCGTTACCATTCGTGGAGTGTAAACCAAAAAAATTTACCTGCTATTTTAGAGGTAACAGCTACAGACGATGCAGGCAATATAATGGCGCTACGTCATACACATTTGGATGTTAAAGGAGTGCAGTTTCATCCCGAATCGGTGCTTACACCACATGGAAAGCAACTTATAAAAAACTGGATTTACAGCTAAACCTATACTTCATCAACCAAATTACAATTAATTGATTACTATAGTTTTAAAAAATCAGTATAGATTTTACTTATACCATTTTTCCGATGCGTTTTTAGCGTGTAAACACTAATTTATTTCCTTTAGATAGTTTTGCATCAAAACTATATCCATCATAATCAAACCCTTTCAAACCGTTTAACGATCGTATGTTTTTATCAATAATATAACGTACCATCATCCCCCTAGCCTTTTTGGCATAAAAACTTATCATGCGTAATTTGCCATCTTTATAATCTTTAAACTCTGGAGTAATAACAGGCACTTTTAATGCCTTAGTATCTACCGCATCAAAATACTCCTTACTCGCTAAATTCAAAAATAACTCATCATCCTTTAACTCATGGTTTAGAGTATTTGTAATTGTTTCTTTCCAAAAAGCATACAAATCCTTATGCTCCCCTACTGGCAATTTAGTACCCATTTCTAGGCGGTAAGGCTGCATTAAATCCAAGGGTTTTAGCAACCCATATAAACCCGAAAGTATACGCAAGGTGTCTTGTAATTTAGTAAGCTTGTTTGTGGGTATGGTGTAAGCATCTAAGCCCGTATAAACATCGCCATTAAAAGCATAAATAGCAGGGCGCGCATTTTTGGTTGTAAAAGGCGTTTCCCATTCTTGATTACGATTCCAATTCAAATCCGCCAACTTATCCGATATACTCATTAGCTCCATCAAATCGGCAGGCGATTTTTCTTTTAACGTTTCCTGTATCGTTGCTGCCTGTTTTAAAAAATCAGGCTCGCTACGTTTACGGGTAGGTAGTTTCGTTTCAAAATCCAACGATTTAGCAGGCGATATAACAATCTTCATGAGTATATAGTTTAATACTTTCAAAAATACAGTACCAAAACTACATCTACAACAGAATTTTTATCTTTGCTCAAAACAAGTTACTTATGCGTTTGGTAGTAATTAAATATAAATGGCTTATAGTATACGGTTGTGTACTGGCATTGCTATTATTTTTATTGCGCTGGCTAGAGCTTCGTTTTTTAATACTAAGCCATGCGCAAGAGATATACAGCGGAGCCATTGCAGTTGTATTTACTGCATTGGGCATTTGGTTAGCATTAAAACTTACCAAACCTAAAAAGGAAACAATAGTTGTTGAGAAAAAGGTATACTTAAAACCCGAAACAGCATTTGTGCGTAACGAAGCCGCACTAAAAGATTCCAACCTTAGCCCGCGCGAAATTGATGTACTGGAACTTATGGCAAAAGGCATGAGCAATGCCGAAATAGCCGAGCAATTATTTGTATCGCTTAATACCGTAAAAACACATAGCTCTAAACTTTATGAAAAGCTAGAGGTTAAACGGCGTACCCAAGCGGTAGAGAAAGCACGCCAACTACAACTCATTGCATAGTACCAAAGTAGTAAAACCGCTGCTTTTTAGTAGAATCACCCAAAAGTATGACTAATAAAACATGAGGTTTAGTCATTTTTGCCTCATAAACATAAAACAAAAACACCATGAAAAAACTTGTACTAACATTCGGACTCATTGCTGGTTTTATTAGCATTATTGGTTTTACATTAATGATGCTAAACCCAGATACTATTGATTTTGAGAATGGCATGATTTACGGCTACGCGTCCATGCTGTTGGCATTCTCGCTAATTTTTGTAGCCGTTAAAAGTTATAGGGACAAGCATAATGGCGGTGCAGTATCTTTTGGTAAAGCCTTTAAAATAGGCTTATACATTAGCCTAATCGCATCTACAGTATATGTAGTGGTATGGCTTGTTGATTATTACTTTTTTCTTGATGATTTTTGGGGTAGGTATACCGAAATATGTACTGATGGGTTGATTGCAAAAGGGGCATCGGAAAATGTTATAGCGGAAAAAGTAGCAGAGATAGAAGGGTGGAAAGAATTGTACAAAAACCCACTATTGGCAGGGCTAATAACGTATACCGAAATATTACCTGTAGGTTTACTAATCTCGTTAATAGCAGCAGCCATCTTAAAACGAAAACCACAAACGCCACAAGCTGCTCAATAATTCCTGTAAATAAGGTACAATTACTATAAAAGTATAACACATATAGCCTTTATAGTAACTGTACCTTTTAGTACATTTGCTATAAAGCCTCGTAGCAAATGGATATGTATTCGCAAATTAATAAGAGTATAAGTCGGTATGTTTCTTTTACCAAAGAAGAACTAGATATATTAAACTCATTACTAGAATACAAACAAGTACCTAAAAAAACCATTATGCTACGCGAAGGCGAACGCTGTAACTTTGAAGCCTTTGTTATAAAAGGATGCGTCCGTAAATACTATGTTGATGGTAATGGTGTGGAAGTTATACTACAATTTGCCATTGAAGATGCTTGGATTAGCGATATATCGTTTAGTATTGACGATTGCGAGCCGAGCAAAATTTTTATAGAAACGTTGGAAGACTGCGAGTTTCTGATCTTTACACCCGAAACCAAAGAAGAACTCCTTGCCAAAGCACCCCGCTTTGAGCGCGCTTTTCGTATATTATTACAGCGCCATTTGGTAGTTACACAAAATAGGCTGTTCGATACCATATCGAAATCGGCTACCGAAAAGTATTTACAGTTTTTAAAGGACTACCCTACCATACCCCAACGCGTGGCGCAGCATTACATAGCATCGTATTTGGGTATTTCTGCCGAATTTTTGAGTAAAATTCGTACCAAGCTAGCCAAAGGCTAAAAAATAGCGAACAGGCGATCGCCTACTAATTAATACTACTGTAATACTACTAAAAGTTCAAATAGTAAGTTTCTGTTTACTACTTACCCCCTACTTACTACTATATTTTCTTGTCCTAGTTCAATGCACAGGGCTTTTCTGTATGCTACATTTGTACTGTAATCTTAAAGCAACCAATACAATGGACAGAAAAGATTTTATACGAAAAGGGCTCATGGGTACGGGTATGTTTATAACTACTGCTGCCATAGGTAATCCGCTAAAAAACAATATTGACGAGATACAGCCACTCGAAACCATTGGCTTTAATCATTTACCAAATACTACATCTTTAATTATGGAAAATACAGTTTTACACAGAGCAGAAACACGTGGTCATGCCAACCATGGTTGGTTAGATTCGCATCATACATTCAGTTTTGCTAGTTACCACAATCCCGACAGGATGCACTTTGGTGTACTTAGGGTATTAAATGACGATCGTGTAGATGCGGGCATGGGCTTTGGCACGCACCCACATGATAATATGGAAATTATATCGATACCGCTGGAAGGTGATTTGGAGCATAAAGACAACATGGGTACACATACCGTAATAAAAAAAGGCGATATACAGGTTATGAGTGCGGGTACGGGTATTCAGCATAGCGAATATAACCGTAATACAGATAAGCTGACCAAATTTTTACAGATATGGATATTCCCGAATAAACGTAATGTAACGCCGCGTTACGATCAAATTACAATGAACGAAACCGACAGGCACAACAAGCTACAACAAGTGCTATCGCCCAACCCTGATGATGAAGGCGTTTGGATACACCAAGATGCGTGGTTCCATATGGGTAAATTTGATACGGACGTAGCTACTGACTACAAAATTAAAAAAGAAGGCAACGGCGTATATGCTTTTGTATTGGAGGGTAGTTTTACCATTGGCGACATACAATTAAACCGCCGTGATGGGCTTGGTGTATGGAATACTGATGCAATAAACCTAAAAGCAACATCAGACAATGCCGAAATACTACTTATGGAAGTACCTATGGCATTACGTTAATTATAAAGTTTAAAAACACTATTAATCTATTAAACAATAAAATTATGAACACTACAAAATGGGTAATAGACCCAACACACTCAGAAATTGGTTTTAAGGTAAAACACATGATGTTTACCAACGTATCGGGCAGTTTTACAGATTTTGAAGCAACTGCCGAAACTGATGGCGATAATTTTGAAAATGCTACTTTTAATTTTAGTGCCAATGTAGCTTCTGTCGATACAGGCAGCAAGGATAGAGACAAACACCTGAGAAGTGGCGACTTTTTTGATGCTGAGAAGTTCTCCAAAATGACCTTTACATCAACAGATTTTACTAAGAAGGGTAACGGTGATTACACACTGACAGGTGACCTAACGGTACGTGATGTAACACGACCTGTAACGCTTAATGTAGATTTTGGCGGTATTGCTAAGGACACTTGGGGAAATACAAAAGCAGGAATGTCGGCAACGGGTAAATTAAACCGTAAAGACTTCGGGCTTACATGGAACTCCGCATTAGAAACAGGCGGTGTATTGGTAGGCGAAGAGGTAAAACTACATATAGAACTACAGTTTGCAAAAGCATAAGTAATTAATTACGTAAAACCTGTTCTACTAAAGTGGAGCAGGTTTTTTATTTAGTTGATTTAGCAAATATAACAGATCTGCAATGCGAAAATTTTTCATCGGCAGTAGTTCCGAGTTTATACTCTTTTATATAATCGTTCAGAAACATTTTAAATCGTTCTTCTTTTTCAGGAGAAAGATTCTTAAAATCATATAAAAAATATTTTATTGTGCCGTCAGTCCCTACGTAAATACAGGTTGAGCAACGGGTATTCTCTGCCCAATAAAAATCATTATGGCTTAAAAAGGTAGTAAAACCAGATAAAAACGAGGTATACACACCATACTTTTTGTTAACAGCTTCGTTAACATTAGTGTTTCTTGTGCTTTTATACTCGTCATTAATAGCAGGGTATATTTCTTTTTCCCTAGCCTCATCAATACTCATAGCCTGCTGAGCTATTGCTAAAGAACCAGTCAAAACGAGAAAGAGTGTTACTATTGTTTTCATAAAGTACTTATAATTTACTGTTCGTCCCCTTCGGTAGTATTGGACTTGGAGTAATTATGCCATTTATTAATACAGTCTTTCATATCCTGTGGCAACTCGGTATTAAAACGCATAAATTCTTTTGTAGTAGGGTGCTCAAACCCTAGTGTTTTAGCGTGTAATGCTTGCCTTGGTAATACCTTAAAACAATTATCTATAAACTGCTTGTACTTGGTAAACGTTGTACCCTTTAATATTTTATCGCCACCATAACGGGCATCATTAAATAGTGTGTGCCCTATATACTTCATATGCACACGTATTTGGTGGGTACGCCCTGTTTCCAGCTTGCACGATACTACGGTAACATACCCCAAACGCTCTAATACTTTATAGTGGGTAACGGCAGGTTTACCCTCACTACCGTCGGCATATACGGTATTTTGCATTCTATCTTTGGGGTGGCGCCCAATATGACCCTCAATAGTACCTTCGTCTTCAGTTACGTTGCCCCAAACTATGGCTACATACTCTCTTTCGGAAGTCTTTTCGGCAAACTGTTTGGTTAAGTGCGCCATTGCCTGCTCGGTTTTGGCAACAACCAAAAGCCCCGATGTATCTTTATCAATACGATGTACCAATCCTGGGCGTTCGCTACTATTCATAGGTAAATTCTCAAAATGGTACGCTAAGGCGTTAACCAGTGTACCCGAGTAGTTGCCATGCCCTGGGTGTACTACCATACCAGCCTCTTTGTTTACAACAAGAAGTTGGTCGTCTTCGTACACTATAGTAATAGGGATATTTTCAGGCTCTAGTAAATGCTCGTACGGCGGGTGCGATAATAATACACGTACCACATCGTTAGCTTTTACTTTGTGATTGGATTTTACAGCAACATCGTTAACATAAATATTACCTGCTGTAGCAGCTTGCTGTATTTTATTTCGGGTAGCATTTTCTACCAAGTTCATCAGGAATTTATCTACGCGTAAAGGCGATTGCCCTTTACCTGCTTCAAAACGATGGTGTTCGTATAACTCGTCCTCTAATTCCTGCTCTGTATGGGGGTTACTCATTTATTTGCTTTATTTCCTTCTTCGTATGCTGCATTAACGCCTTCATCTTCTTCGTCTTCAAAATCATCCAAATCAGAATGATTGTAGGTTGCTTTTCCGTCACCAAGCACAAAATCTATTTCAGATGTTTTTTGTACCATATCGCCCGCTTTCAGCTTTTTACCATCTTGCCACATTTCTAAAACTACATCTTTAGCAAGGTAAGGCTTGTATGTTTTTCTACCTTCTTTTAAACCTGCTGCAAGTAGGTTCGGTAAGGCTTGCCTGTATGTTTTTTGTATAAGGTTGGGTAACTTAACATCGTTATACGTGCCAGCATTTACTTTAAGGTATATTTTACGGTTTTCTTTTACGTTTACGTTTGGTAATGGGTCTTGCTGTACAACGCTGTAGGGCGGATAGTCTTTGTTAAAATCCATAGTATCTAGCACCTCATACGTTAAATTAACTTCTTGTAGTGATTGCCCTGCTTTTGATACCGACATTTTTGTAAGGTCGGGTACGGGTATTTCCTGCCCATGGTTAGTGGTACTATCAAGCCATTTTAAACTTGCATATATTACTACTATTACAAGTACTACAGCAATAGCCAGCTGCATAAGAAAGGTTTTGCTCGTCACAAAATTTTTGAGGCTCATATATTGTCCGTTTTGGCAAAGATATAAATAATACCAAACTTATAACTTTGAATAAATAAATGATACTTTTGTGTTTATAAATTAATAATACTAACGAGGGTCAATGAAAAATGTTGCCATTATAATGGGTGGGTATTCTAGTGAATATCAGATATCATTACTTAGCGGAGATGTAGTGTACCGCAACTTAGATGAATTAAAATACAACGCATACCGTGTACACATTTTAAAGGAAAAATGGGTAATGGTAGATGAAGACTCTAATGAATACCCTATTAACAGGCACGACTTTTCGGTTGCTTATAAAGGTACTATAATACATTTTGATGCTGTTTTTAATGCCATACATGGCACACCTGGCGAAGATGGACTCATGCAAGCCTACTTGGAGTTAATTGGTATCCCGCAAACATCATGTAATTATTACCAGGCAGCGTTAACGTTTAATAAGCGTGATTTATTATCGGTATTAAAACCGTTTGGTATAAAAACAGCCATATCGCATTATATTAACCTTGGCGATGCTATAGATGAAGAAGCGATACTGAACAAAGTGGGGCTGCCCTGTTTTGTAAAACCCAATAAATCGGGCTCTAGTTTTGGTATCTCTAAAGTAAAAAACAAAGCCGATTTTATGGCTGCTGTTGAGGTAGCTTTTAAGGAGGATAACGAAATATTGGTAGAGAGTTTTTTAGATGGCACAGAAGTATCGGTAGGTGTTATTAACTACGGTGGTAAAGTAACTGTACTACCCATAACCGAATTGGTGACCGAAAATGAGTTTTTTGATTATGATGCGAAGTATTTAGGAAAATCGGAAGAAATTACACCTGCACGCATATCTGACGAAATGACGAATAAAATAGCAAGTACCGCAAAGCGTGTTTACGAATTACTAAAAATGGAAGGCTTCTCTAGAAGTGAGTTTATAATTGTAGATAATGAGCCTTATATGCTTGAATTAAACACAGTACCTGGGCTAACTACCGAGAGTATTGTACCCCAACAAGCCCGCAAAGCAGGTATAACACTACCCCAGCTTTTTGGCAATGCCATTGAGTTAGCTTTACAAAAAAAGACAACTAACCAGCATTATTAATTACATAATAAAAGGAGTATGAGAGTAGCTGTATTTCCCGGATCGTTTGACCCTATTACTTTGGGGCATTATGATATTATTAAAAGAGGCATTAGCCTGTTTGATAAAGTAATTGTAGCCATTGGCGTAAACTCCGAAAAAAAATATATGTTTCCGCTAGAGGAAAGAAAGCGTTTTATTGAAGAAGCTTTTAAAGATGAGCCACAAGTAGAGGTTATAACCTACAAAGGGCTTACTATAGACCTTTGCCGTAAAGTAAATGCTGGTTTTATATTGCGTGGATTGCGTAACCCTGCCGATTTTGAGTTTGAAAAAGCAATAGCCCATACCAACAGGGAATTATCTAAAATAGAAACAGTATTCTTATTAACAGCAGCCCGTACATCGTACATCAGTTCAAGTATTGTGCGCGATGTGTTACGCAATGGGGGCGATTATACCATACTCGTACCCAATTCAGTTAGAGTAAAAAAGAAATAACTATTTAGCCACCGAAGCAGTATCTTCTTCAAACAGGAGCTTTATATTCTCGTAGGAGTTTGTAAGTGCTTCTTTAATCTCTTTGGGTTTTAACCAAGCCACTTTTTCAATACCTTCGTCTGCTTGCCCAACAAGTTTACCACTGTATGAGGTTTTCATTTCGTACCAATACGTAATTTTTAGCTTATACTGCCCGTTGCGTTTAAATACGTGGTAGGTTTTGGGTAATTTTCTAACAATTTCAAGGTCTTTAACCCCTGTTTCCTCCTCAACTTCGCGCATGGCAGTATCTGGCATTTCTTCACCTCGTTCTGTACCACCTTTAGGCAAATCCCATTTACCGTTTCTAAAAATAAATAAAACCTTGCCTTTGTCGTTGTAAACCAATCCGCCACCTGCTTTGGCAACAGGCAGTTTTTCTTTCATCTTCTTCAATATTGCCTTTTCGTCGGGGTAGTATAAAAAAGCCTTGTTTACTTTATTATTAAACATCTTTATAATAAGTTGCTCTATATCTACACTTTCCAGCAAAAACATCTGAAAATCGGTTTCCTTTTCCACTTTATTTGTTAAAAAAAGCGGTTTATCGTTTACAAAAACTTTATACATTTGCAATATGATTTTTAACACAACTACAGCCGAAAAAACAGCCGAATTGCTTTTACAAATAAACGCAATTAAATTAAATCCGAAAAATCCATTTACATGGGCTTCAGGATGGAAATCGCCCATTTATTGTGATAACAGAATAACACTTTCATTTCCAGAAGTAAGAAACTACATTCGGGAAGCATTTGCCAAGAACATTACCGAAAATTATGGCAAACCCGACGTTATTGCAGGTGTTGCAACAGGCGCAATAGGTATAGGTATGCTCGTTGCCGATGTTATGGAACTCCCTTTTGTGTATGTACGCCCAGAGGCTAAAAAGCACGGACGCAAAAACCAAATTGAGGGGTATCTTGAAGAAGGACAAAACGTGGTAGTGGTGGAAGACTTAATAAGTACAGGTAATAGCAGCCTGCAAGCCGTAGAGGCATTAAAAGCTGCTGGTGCTAATGTACAGGGTATGGTAGCTATATTTACGTATGGTTTTGATGTATCTGAAGAGAACTTTAAAAAGGCTGCTATACAATTAAATACACTCGGCAATTACGATACTTTATTGCAACTTGCTGTGTCAAAAGAATATATTACCGAAGCGGAACATAAAACCTTAAAAAAGTGGCGACAAAACCCATCGGAATGGGGGCAAGAGTAAAAAAAACTTACATTAAAACCACTCATATACAAACAACTAACGCAACATAACTATGAATTTAAATAGCCCAAAAGTTACAGTACAAAAACCTGCACAATACATGTTCGAATCGTTATCTGACGTGAGGAACTTTGAAAAACTAATGCCCGAAAACATTGCAAAGTTTGAAGTAACAGGAGAAGATGCTTTTATTTTTGCACTAAAAGGGATGCCAGAAATAAAGCTGAAAATGAAAGAGAAAGTAGCACCAACTAAAGTAGTTTTGGGTGCCGCGAGTGATAAGTTACCTTTTACGCTAACAGCAGATATAAATGCAGTATCGGAAACAGCGAGCGAAGTACAACTTTTTTTTGAAGGCGAATTTAACGCAATGATGGCAATGATGGTTAAAGGGCCCATAAGTAAATTTATAGAGACGCTAGCAAACAACATGCATAAGCTATAAATTAACTATAAAAATTAAATTTTTAAATGCCTTTAAGTGTATGCTTAAAGGCATTTTTGTTACTTTTAAGCAATTATTAAAAATGCTATGAAAAAGATACTCTTATTATTAATCGTACTGCTTTCCGTACCAACTGTAAAAGCACAGTCTGGGAATGGAGCAATGGATGCTGTAATTTTGGAGCAAGCCAATAAAATGGGTAATGCATTTATCGCTGGCGAGTACGATACTTTTGGCGGCTACGCCCACCCTACCATTGTTACCATGATGGGCGGCAAGGAAAAAATGGTAGCCGAAATTATGCGTAGTTTCGAATTGATAAAATCCAAAGGTGTTGCCTTTACAGCAATAAACTATGGCAAGCCCACAGAGATAATACAATACGAAGGACAACTGCAATGTACCCTATCACAAACCATTAAAATGGATACCGATGGCGGAAAAGTTGATGCAGAAGCGATACTCATAGCCGTATCTATGGATAATGGCGAAAATTGGTATTTTATAGATCCTACAGGGAATAGCATAGATACTATGCGAAAAATAATACCCACACTAAGCCGATCGTTAAAAATACCCGAAGGTACACCTCCAGAAACTATAAGTGTTGGAACTAAAGAAAATTAAACAAGACTCAATTATTAAAACATTCTTACATATTGATTTCCAAATTAAAGAACTCAATTTGTAAAACAACATACACTATGAAAAATACAAAAGACCACGAAATTCCGTACGAGCTTAAAGACGATATGAACGCGCAAGAGCTTGTTGAAATTCATATAGGCGACATTAATTTACCTACAGGTAAAATTATTGTTACCGATCCGTTTTTTAGGGTAGAACAACAACCCTTTTTTCGTAAGGTAACCCCTGGCACCTATCCTGTGTATGTTTACATGTCGGAAATTGATGAACTACACCACAGAGTAGCTTATTCTAAAATAAAATTTAAGGCCGAAAATGCTTCGAAGTGGATTATGGCACTTACTGATGACATTACACCCGAAGAAATAGATGAGTTAGGCGAAAATGAATTTTATGGCTTTGCTGTAGAGTCAGGCTTGGCATGCTTTATCGATGAGAAAACAAATACTGCGTTAGCTGCAAGAATGGAAGCTTTGGAGCAAGAAAATCCTGAAGGTAATTATTACGATGATGTACTTGCCGGAGAATTTAAGAAGTATTCAGGGAGCAATAAATATTCCCGCAACCTAGGCGACTGGAACAACCACTTACCTAATAAAGATAGTGAGGACAATGCCATGATGTTTGCCGCAGGCTGGGGCGATGGCTACTACCCTGTGTATTGGGGATTAAATGAAGCTGGCGAAGCTGTAGAGCTTATTATAGACTTTTTAATTAACGAGTTTGAAGAGGAAGAAAGTAATGGTTTTAGGCTATAAATTACGACTAGTTTAGTAAGCTAGTATAAAAGTTGTACCTCTTTAACTTGGTAGTACGTAATACTATCATCTTCTAATTGTACCTCCAAGCTACCATTTTTGGCAACACCTTTTATAATGCCCATAAATTTTTCATCGTTTTTCTCAAACGTCATGGGTATATTTCTCTTATATAGTTTAGATAAGTACTGCTCCCAAAGCGCATCGGCATCCTTATTTAATAGCCTCGATACATTACGTTTTAAGTTTTTGGTAATTGCTAACATAAGTTCATGTTTATCAAACATATTACCAGTAACTAAGGTTAAGGATGTAGCTTTCGGCAAACCTCCAAAATTAGTCTGATTAATATTCAGCCCAACACCTACTATAGAGTGTATTTCGCCATTACTCCTAATATTATTTTCTATCAGTATACCACCTAGCTTTTTATTACCTGCCAAAATGTCGTTAGGCCACTTTATAGCAAGCCCAGGCACTTTAAATTTTTCTAGCGTAGTTATAATGCTAACCGCTACGGCTGCATTAAGATAAAATATTGCATTAATTTCCAGTAACAAATCCTTAACCAACATACTAAAAGTTAGGTTTTTACCCTGTTCGGACTCCCATTGCGTACCCATTTGCCCCCTACCCTGTGTTTGGTGCTCGGTTACTACAATAGTAAAATTGTCCAGATATTGTGCAGCAGATAACGATTTTAAGTAGTCGTTAGTAGAGTTAATGGCATTGAGTTTGATTATATTCATTAAAAAATAGGGTATAGCCTTTTAATCTTGCAATAAAGGTTCAAAAGTAAATACAAAAAGTGATAACTTTGCGATATATATAAATTTTTAAATGGCGAAAAAAAATGTAAGTAACGATGATTTGCTAGCAAACATCATCAAAGGGATAGAGGAAGTGAAAGGAAATGATATTGATATTCTGGATCTGAGAGCTATCGATAATACCGTTTGTGACTACTTTGTAATTTGTAACGGTACTTCTAATACACAAGTGAACGCAATAGTACAATCTGTTCAAAAAATCGTTTCTAAAGAATTAAAAGACAAACCTTGGCACGTTGAAGGTACCGACAATAGTGAGTGGGTGCTTATGGACTACGTGAATATTGTGGTACACGTTTTCCAGAAACATGTACGAGAATATTACAACATAGAAAGCCTATGGGGTGATGCCAAAATAACATCGATAGGAAACAACTACTAACAAGCTATATAACAATTCATGTCAAAAGATAATAAGCCCAATAAAACAAAAATAAGCCCTTGGTTAATTTATGGAGGAATATTACTAATATTCCTTGCCATAAACTTTTTTGGAGGAGGTAATACTTGGAATGACCCAAAACCTATATCGTTATCTAACTTTTATGAGTTTATGAATGATGATAAGGTAGATAAAGTAGTATTTAATCAATCTACTGCTAAGGTATACCTTAAAGACGAAGCGCTTACTAAGAAAGAACATAAAGACGTAAGTAAAGATATTTTTGATAAGCCGAATAAAGGACCACACTACACATTGGAGATAGGTAACTCTGAGCTTTTTCAAAAGAAGTTGGATGATGCGCTGGTAGAAGGAAAAATAAACGACTACAACCCCGAGTCCGAGAGTATGTGGGGCGATATTATACTATCCCTACTCCCCATACTTATATTAGTGGCTTTATGGATATTTATGATGCGCCGTATGGCTGGCGGTGGTGCTGGCGGCGGTGGCGGTCAGATTTTTAATATCGGTAAATCCAAAGCAAAACTGTTTGATGAAAAAAATGATATTAAAGTAACCTTTAAAGACGTTGCAGGGCTTGAAGGAGCTAAGGAAGAAGTACAGGAAATTGTAGAGTTCCTTAAAAATCCAGAAAAATATACCAGCATAGGGGGTAAAATACCAAAGGGCGCACTATTAGTAGGACCTCCTGGTACAGGTAAAACCCTGCTTGCAAAAGCGGTAGCTGGTGAGGCTAAAGTACCCTTCTTCTCACTATCAGGTTCTGATTTTGTAGAGATGTTTGTAGGTGTTGGTGCCTCTAGGGTGCGCGACTTGTTTAAACAAGCTAAAGAAAAATCGCCTGCTATTATATTTATAGATGAAATTGATGCCGTAGGGCGTGCAAGGGGTAAAAACAACTTTTCAGGCTCTAACGATGAGCGTGAAAATACGTTAAACCAGTTACTTACTGAGATGGATGGTTTTGGTACCAATACAAATGTTATTGTACTGGCAGCAACCAACCGTGCCGATGTACTGGATAAAGCTTTAATGCGTGCAGGACGTTTTGACAGACAGATTTACGTTGACTTACCCGATATTAGAGAGCGTAGAGAAATATTTGAGGTACATTTAACGCCACTTAAAAAATCGGAAAACCTTGATACTGAATTTTTAGCAAAACAAACACCTGGCTTCTCGGGTGCCGATATTGCCAACGTATGTAACGAGGCTGCACTTATAGCAGCCAGAAAAGATAAAACATCTGTAGATAAACAAGATTTTCTTGATGCTGTAGATAGAATTGTTGGTGGTTTAGAAAAGAAAAATAAAATCATCTCTAAAGAAGAAAAACGTGCCATTGCCATACACGAGGCAGGGCATGCAACCATTAGCTGGATGCTGGAGCATGCACACCCATTGGTTAAAGTAACCATTGTACCACGTGGGCAAAGTTTAGGTGCTGCTTGGTACTTACCAGAAGAACGCCTTATTGTACGCCCAGAGCAAATGCTCGATGAAATGTGTGCAACCATGGGAGGTCGTGCTGCCGAGAAAGTAATTTTCGATAAAATATCTACAGGAGCATTAAGCGATTTAGAGAAAGTAACCAAACAAGCACGCGCTATGGTTACCATATACGGGCTTAACGATAAACTTGGTAATATAACCTATTACGATTCGAGCGGGCAAAACGAATACAATTTCTCTAAGCCATATTCCGAAGAAACTGCAAGAACTATTGATGAGGAGATATCTACACTTATTGAGGCACAGTACGACAGAGCAATAGCTATACTCAAAGAAAATAAAGACAAGCTACTTAAACTTGCCGATATACTTATAGATAAGGAAGTAATATTTAAAGATGACCTTGAAGAAATATTTGGAAAACGTCCTTTTGGAGGAAACTCGGAAGCAGAAGTGATTACAGAAGCTTAACGATAGGTTTACAATAAAAAACAACAAAAATCTTAATTCGATTCCACAATTGAATTAAGATTTTTTTATCTTTGAGTCACTTGTGGATAAAAAAAGGGAATTTAATACTGTATGAGTTTTTTCAAGAAAATTTTTGGTGGTGGAGGTGATGTATCTAATAACGAAAAAAATGCGGAGTCTAGTCCTTTTCTCCCTGACGAACAACTACCTATCGACGAACTTTTTATTACAAACTTCAGGAAAAACGGTGGTAAATTCCTCTACTGCGATACCCTACCTGAAATATACGAGCAGTTTTTAAACATACTAGAGGAAAACGATTGGTTTGAGTGCGAAGCAATATGTTACGATAATAAGCTGTTTAGTCTTTTGGACGAAAATAAACTCAACTACAACAATCCGAAAAACCCCAATTTTATACTAGCAGGATGCGAAAACTTAATTGCTGATGAAGGCTCGGTACTTTTATCGTCCAATCAAATAAAGCAGCACAAGCCTAACGAGCTCCCTGCAAACATTGTTATATTTGCCACTACAAGTCAAATTGTAAAAAGTAAAAGTGATGGTCTTAGGTACATAAAAAATAAGTACAACAAAGAATATCCTACCAATATTACCACAATCAAATATTTTGAAAAAGCAAAAGAAGAAGATTTCTTGCATTACGGTAGTGCTGCAAAAAACCTGTACCTACTGCTACTAGAAGACCTATAACATGAACGAAAATATAGTTAGGGCGCTTTCGGGCATTATATACATTATACTGCTTCTCACAGCTACGCTCTACTCCCCTATTAGCTTCGAAATACTTTTCGGTATATTCTTAATCGTTGCTATTGCCGAGTTTTGCCGCTTAATTAAACTAACCACCGCTATCCCTTTTAGCATGGCAGTAATAGGGTTTTTATTTTTTGCCTACACCATTAATAATAACATTATAAATAATTTGCTACTAAATGCAGCTGCTTTATTTGTATCTATACCGCTATTAATTGGGTTATTTAAAAACGGTGCCCCTATACAGCGCGACAAAAGCAGTAAACTGGTATTAATTGCAGGCTATATCATTATTCCGTTTTTACTGCTTATAAAACTACCTTTTATAAACGGAAAATATAACCCTTACATAATAATAGGAATTTTTATTTTAATCTGGACAAATGATACCTTTGCTTATCTTGTAGGTAAAACATTAGGTAAACACAAGCTATACGAGCGCATATCGCCCAAAAAAACTATTGAAGGTTTTGTAGGCGGGTTAGTGTTTGCTATAATAGCTAGTTATATTATTAGCCAATATTACGTATTTTTATCACCACTAGCATGGGTGGGTACAGCTATACTACTTGTGCTTTTCGGAAGTATAGGCGATTTAGTCGAATCGAAATTTAAACGGAATGCTGGTGTAAAGGATAGTGGTACTATTATGCCTGGACACGGCGGAATATTAGATCGTTTGGATAGCATTATATTTGCTATACCTTTCTTATTTTTGTATTATCAAATTATAAATTATGTTTCATAAAGAAGGAGCCAAAATTATTATAATCGCATCAATACTAACCGTAGCGGTTATATTGCTTGCAGATATGTACATCGAAAACTTTTGGCTTTTAAAGGCTATAGAGGTTTTTGCACTGCTATTTTTAATACTAATATTACAGTTTTTCAGAAACCCAAAACGTACTGTAACTATAGCCGACCACCACATAATAGCACCTGTAGATGGCAAAGTGGTAGTGATAGAAGAAGTATACGAGCCTGAATATTTTAAAGAGAAAAGACTACAAGTATCTATATTCATGTCGCCTATAAATGTGCACGTTACACGCTACGCTATTAGCGGACTTATAAAGTTTAGCAAGTACCATGCAGGTAAGTATTTGGTAGCATGGCATCCAAAAGCAAGTGAGGAAAACGAGCGTACTACCGTAGTTATAGAAAATCATTTTTTTGGCGAAATTTTATACCGCCAAATTGCTGGTGCATTAGCCCGACGTATTGTAAACTATGCTAAAGAAGGCACCCAAGTAGTACAGGGTACAGATGCTGGATTTATAAAATTCGGGTCGCGCGTAGATTTATTTTTACCCATTGGTACCAATGTAAACGTAGCATTAAATGATAAGGCCGTAGGAGGAAAAACAATAATTGCAACAAAAAAGTAAATGCAAAAGGACGACGACTTAGACACTCGTTTTTGGGAAGCTTTTGATAAGGCTTCTAATATGACAGAATCATCATTACCACCAGATGTAATGTTGCGTATATATGCATACTACAAACAAGCCACAACTGGAGATGTTCAGCTACGGCAGTTCCAAACCTTTGGTGTTAGAGATGGATTTAAAATGAATGCATGGATGCAGGTAAAACACCTAACCCCTGACGAAGCAAAAGAACGATACATAGAACTGATCAATTCAGTAATTAAATAATTATAATTATGAAAAAAGTAAAAATTTTCCTATCAGCATTTGTAGTACTCGCAGCACTACAATCGTGCAAAGACAATAATAACCTTGAGGAAGTGGTTGAAGTTCCTGAAGAGCCGAGAGAAGAAGCTCCTGCAATGGGCGATCCCAACACCGTAAAAGCAGATGAAGGCACTTTTGATGTAGCAAAACTATCATATGCCTACGATGCGCTGGCACCACATATTGATGCCAAAACAATGGAGGTACACTACAGCAAGCACTACCTAGGGTATACCAATAAATTAAACAAAGCCATAAAAGGAACCAATTTAGAAGATCAAAGTATTGAAGAGATACTAATGGTAGTTGATACAAAAAACACTGATGTAAGAAACAATGCAGGTGGTTATTACAACCATAGCCTGTTTTGGGAAGTAATGAGCCCCAACGGCGGAGGCGAGCCAAAAGGCACACTGGCAGATGCCATTAATGCAGTATTTGGATCGTACGATAGTTTTAAAATGCAATTTTCTGCTGCTGCTGCAAAACAATTCGGTTCGGGTTGGGCATGGTTAGTAGTTAATAAAGATGGTAAACTTGCAATAGGCAATACACCTAACCAAGATAACCCCTTAATGCCAAACACAGGCATAGCAGGTACACCAATACTAACATTAGATGTTTGGGAGCACGCTTACTATTTAAATTACCAAAATAAAAGACCCGATTATATTGATGCTTTTTACAATGTAATAAACTGGGATGCTGTAAACCAAAAGTACGAAGCAGCTACAGCAAAATAACATTTAAGCACTACAAAAAGTAATAATCCGCCTTAGTGGCGGATTTTCTTTTTATAGTGTTGTCCGTTTCAAAAAAAAAGCGGATTTTTGGGATAATTAACTATAACTTACAATGAAGCATATATATACGTTTGCAGCAGTAACATTATTACTACTAACTGCCTGTAATGAGAAGGAAGAGAAACCTCTTGACAGAACTACGAGTGATTGGGCTTTTTATGAACTAGAAGGCGATGTAAAATCAATAACACTAAAGTCAAAAACAATTAGCGAAACGGGCGAGGTTGGTAATATGAAGCACGAAAACCCAACAACACACGATACCGAAATTGAGTTTAATGAAGAAGGTATGGTAATCCTTGAAAAGAAACTTAACTCAGATGGCGGTCCTTACGAACAAATTACATACAACGGCAGAGAACATAAACTAGAGCAAATACAGTACGTAAAAAATGTACCTGGTATAAAAACTGAATTTCAGTGGGACGAAACAGGGCAAAATAATACTGTTATAACACGACTAAATTCTGATAATACACAGATTGACCGTAAGGAAATGAAGTATGAGAAAGGCAGAATTGTAGAAAAGATAACCTACAACAAGCAGAATAATCCTGTAGATAGGATGACTTATGCGTATGATGAAGATGGAAATGTAATAGAGGAAAATCTCTTTTTAGGTTTAGAAAAAGTACAAGTAAAAAACAACTACAAGTACAACAACAACCAAAAAGTAGCCGAAATACGCTATGATAAGGATAACAACATTATATTTAGTACGAGCTTTGAGTACGATGGCGATAACCTTG
The DNA here is from genome assembly GCF_019613795.1 of Flavobacterium litorale. Classification (NCBI taxonomy): domain Bacteria; kingdom Pseudomonadati; phylum Bacteroidota; class Flavobacteriia; order Flavobacteriales; family Flavobacteriaceae; genus Flavobacterium; species Flavobacterium litorale. The sequence continues at coordinate 1,789,795 of NZ_CP080429.1, read as the reverse complement.
TTTATAAAGAGGTTGAAAATGGTGAGGGCAAAACAGAGTATCTGGAAAAAATGACCTATACCGAAAATGGTGATTTAAAAACTAAAACTACTATAGACCATTTTGATAATGTTGAAACTGTAGAAAGCTACAGCTACGATGCTAATGGTAACAAAACAGGATGGAGCGTAACCAAAAACGGAACGCCTTATATTAAAGCAAGTTATAACTATAATGAAAAAGGCGATGTAATACATTCAGTTATTATAGATGGCGAAGGACAACCTATTGACGATAGGGAGTACACTTATAAGTATGACGAAAAAGGAAACTGGACGGAAAAAGTAATTACTGTTAATGGCGCATTAAGTTTTATTGAAAAAAGAGAAATTACTTACTATAACTAAAATAGTTAAGCCCTATTAAATAATAAAAAAGCTACCAAATGGTAGCTTTTTTATTATTTAATACACTTTTTATGCTGGTAAACATTTTTTTCCTATGTAGTAAGGCTTGCTAAACTTTGCTCTATAGTGGCAATTTTAGCTAAAGCATCGGCTTCTTTTTGTTTCTCTATAGCTACCACCTTTTCAGGAGCACCACTAACAAAACGCTCATTACTTAGTTTTTTCTGTACCGATTTTAAAAAGCCTTTATTGTACTCCAATTCTTCAGTTAACTTCGTAATTTCCTCTTCAACATTAACTGCTCCTGCTACAGGTATAAAGTACTCGTTGGATTTTACTCTAAACGTTAGGGCACCATTTACAGCTTCGTTTACATACTCAAGCGCATCTACATTACCCAGTTTGGTTATAATAGCATCAAAGTAATCGGTAGCATCATCATTATTAACCACTTTAAGCGAAATAGCATCTTTAAACGAAATATTTTTCTCTTTACGTATGGTTCGGATACCCGAAATAACTTCGGCTGCCATTTCAAACCCAGCAATAATGCTCATATCGGCGGGCTGCATTACTGGCCATTCCGATACTATTAACGCCTCCTCTGGGTTTCTATCTGCAATATACTGCCATATTTCCTCTGTAAGAAAAGGCATAAACGGATGGAGTAACTTTAAGTTATGCTCCAACATTTCAATTGCTTTAGCATATGTAACACTATCAATAGGCTGTTGGTAAGCTGGTTTAATCATCTCTAAGAACCACGAGCAGAAATCGTCCCAAACCAACTTATAAATTGCCATTAGCGCGTCAGATATTCTGTACTTCTCAAAATGGTCTTCAATTTCGGCAAGCGTTTTTTGTAGCTTTGCTTCGTACCACGCAATAGCTTTTTTACTATGGTCGGGCTGCTCAATATCGCTTACCTCCCACCCTTTTATAAGGCGGAATGCATTCCATATTTTATTAGAGAATCCTTTACCTTGGTTGCAAAGTTCCTCATCAAACATAATATCGTTACCTGCCGAGGCACTTAGTAACAATCCTACACGAACGCCATCAGCACCAAATTTTTCAATCAAATCCAACGGGTCGGGTGAGTTTCCTAGTGATTTGGACATTTTACGACGTTGCTTGTCGCGTACCAAACCTGTTAGGTATACATTACTAAATGGCTTTTCGCCAGTGTACTCATATCCTGCAACAATCATACGAGCTACCCAAAAGAAAAGAATATCAGGACCTGTAACCAAATCGTTAGTAGGGTAATAATATTTAAATTCCTCATTATCGGGGTTCATAATACCACCAAACACAGCCATAGGCCATAACCACGACGAGAACCAAGTATCTAGCGCATCAGGGTCTTGTTTTAAATCATTAACCGTTAGCGCTGTATTGCCCGTTTTAGTCTTGGCTAAACCTAATGCCTGTTCTTTAGTTTCTGCAACAACAAAATCTTCTTTACCATCGCCATAAAAATAGGCGGGTATTTGTTGCCCCCACCATAATTGGCGCGATATATTCCAATCACGAATATTTTCCATCCAGTGGCGGTAGGTATTATCAAAACGTTTCGGGTGTAATTTTACTTCTTCGCTTTCCAAAACGGCTTTAATAGCAGGTTTGGCAAGTTCTTCCATTTTTAAAAACCATTGGTCAGAAAGGCGTGGCTCAATTACCGCTTTAGTTCTTTCAGATGTACCTACTTTATTCGTATGGGTTTCTATCTTCTCCATAACCCCAGCAGCTTCAAGCTCTTTGGCTATTTCGTTTCGAACCACAAAACGGTCTTTACCTTCATAATGCAAACCGTAACTATTTAGTGTAGCATCTGCATTAAAAATATCTATAATCTCTAAATTGTGTTTTTCACCTAGTTCCTTATCGTTTACATCGTGTGCAGGTGTAACCTTTAGGCAGCCTGTACCAAATTCAACATCAACATAATCGTCAAATATTATAGGTATAACACGGTTGGCAATGGGCACTATTGCTTTTTTACCTTTCAGGTGGCTGTAACGTTCATCGTTAGGGTTTACGCAAATAGCGGTATCGCCCAATATCGTTTCAGGGCGGGTTGTAGCTATGGTTAAATGCTCATCGCTCCCCTCAATTTTATATCGTAAATAGTATAGTTTTCCTTGTTGCTCTTCGTAATGAACTTCTTCGTCAGATAAAGTAGTTTGCGCCTCAGGATCCCAGTTTACCATTCGGTAACCTCGGTATATTAATCCTTTGTTATACAAATCTACAAACGAACGAATTACAGATGCGCTCATATCATCGTCCATAGTAAACTTAGTACGCTCCCAATCGCACGATGCACCTAGCTTTTTAAGCTGCTCCAGTATTACACCACCATACTTATCTGTCCATTCCCAAGCATGCTTAAGGAACTCCTCACGGCTAAGGTCATTCTTATTAATCCCTTCCTCTTTTAACTTCGCAACAACTTTAGCCTCTGTGGCTATCGATGCATGGTCGGTACCCGGTACCCAACAAGCATTAAATCCTTTAAGGCGTGCACGGCGTATCAGTACATCCTGTATTGTATTGTTAAGCATGTGCCCCATGTGTAACACCCCTGTTACATTTGGTGGTGGTATTACTATGGTATAAGGCTTTCTATGGTCAGGCTCTGAATGAAAAAAGTTATTCTTCATCCAGTAATCATACCACTTTTGTTCTGCCGCTTTGGCATCAAATTGCGATGGAATTGTCATAAGCTATTATTCTATAAATGTGCTCCAAAATCATGGTCTGATTTTTGGATAGTTCCTTGCAAAAGTAACCATATAAGTACAATTTAAAAAAAAGCACAGCTACTATTTGTACTTTAAAGTAAACAGAGTATTTTTACCCAAACATTTAAAAACTTAGATTATGAAGAAGATTTTAGGTCTATTAGCAGCCATTATAATTAGCGCTGCATCGTACGCACAAACAGGTCCAAAAATTGAGTTTAAGACAGATGTTATTGACTATGGTACTGTTTACAAAGGAGAAGATAGCGGTATACGCGAATTTGAATTTACCAATACAGGGGATGAGCCTTTGATAATAGAAAAAGTAAAATCTACCTGTGGTTGTACTATACCCTCTAAACCAAAAGAACCTATTATGCCTGGTAAAACTGGCAAAATAGAAGTAAAATACAATATGAAGCCAGGACCAATTAGAAAAACTATTACTGTAATGTCCAACGCAGTAAATTATGAAAATGGTACTGTGGCAATTAAAATAAAAGGAGAAGTAAAATCGGCGGAAGACGTGAATATTTTACAGAAGAAAAAAACGATAACAAGCCAATAAAAACAGACGCTTCAAATAAAAAGCCCATGCTATTGCATGGGCTTTTTATATTTATAACAATATATATTGATTTATATGAAATTTGACAATGTAAAAATTATAAAATATGTAAAATTTATTGCAAATTTGCCCAACTCATTATAAAGTTTCATACTATGCCTAAAGTATCTATAAAAGGGCAACAGATGCCTGAATCGCCTATACGAAAATTAGTTCCTTTCTCTGAGGCAGCTAAAGATAAAGGACTAAAAGTGTACCACCTTAATATAGGGCAGCCCGATATAAAAACACCCGAAAGAGCACTAAATAGTGTAAAAGATAATATACCTGAAATATTAGAATATAGCCATTCGGCAGGTTTTGAAAGCTATAGAGAAAAGCTGGCCAATTACTATCAGCAACACGGAATACAAGTTGATAAAGCTGATATAATTATAACCACAGGAGGATCTGAGGCACTTTTATTTGCAATGGGTAGTACTATGGATTCAGGTGATGAGATAATTATACCTGAGCCTTTTTATGCCAACTACAATGGTTTTTCAGTAGCATCAGGTGTAAACGTAGTTCCTGTTATATCTACAATAGAAGATGGCTTTGCCCTACCCCCTATTGCCGATTTTGAAAAGCTAATAACACCAAAAACAAAAGCAATATTAATATGCAACCCTGGTAACCCAACAGGTTATTTGTATACCGAAGAAGAAATACTGCAATTAGCTGAGTTGGTAAAAGAACATGATCTTTTTCTTATTGCTGATGAAGTATACCGTGAATTTACATACGATGGCGACGAGCACTATTCTGTTATGAATGTATCAGGCATAGAAGAACATGCTATAATGATTGATTCCGTATCAAAACGCTATAGTATGTGTGGAGCAAGAGTAGGTTGCATAGTGTCTAAAAACAAAGCTGTAATGTCAGCAGCAATGAAATTTGCTCAAGCACGATTAAGCCCCCCTACACTAGCACAAATTGCCAGTGAAGCAGCACTAGATACTCCAAAAGAGTATTTTGATGAGGTAATTAAGGAGTATAAAGATAGACGTGATACACTTATAAAAGGACTTAAAGATATAGAAGGTGTAAAAGTTGCTGTACCCAAAGGAGCATTTTATTGCATTGCAAAACTACCCGTAGATGATGCTGATAAATTTGCGCAGTGGTTATTAGAAAGTTTTGAACTTAATGGCGAAACTATAATGGTAGCTCCAGCAGCAGGATTTTATTCTTCACCAAACGTAGGCACAACTGAAATACGTATTGCATACGTACTTAAAAAAGAAGACTTAATACAATCTATAGCTATATTAAAGGAAGCCATAAAACAATACAACGATAAAAAATAGAAGAAAAGAAGATATCTATATTTTAATATTAAGATAAAAAAGAGCCTTACAAATATTTGTAAGGCTCTTTTTTAATTACTAATAATTACACAAATCAAGAGTATATTAAACTAAAATAAGGCTACCCTTAAAGGGTAGCCTTATATTTTTGGTGTTTATATTCTATAACACTACTTATCGTTTCATAGAGAAGTGCGCTTTAAATTCTCTTGTCACGGGTTGTGCATCCCCTGTTATCTCAATCGGTAGCTGGTCTATCTGTTCTTGTGTAACTGGAATTTCTATGCTCGTGCCTGGTACGACATAGTATTTGATTTCTTCTCCTTCTTCTGTTGTTTTTGTTTTTATATCAGCGGCGGTAATCTCAAATGTTTGTACTTGGGTTTCTACAAAGGTTACGGTAAACCAGTAGTCGTCTGCGGGTAGTGGGTTACCGTTGTAGGTGCCGTCCCAGCCTTCTCCTTGTGAGCTGATTTGTTTGATGAGCTTGCCGTAACGGTCGAAGATGTAGATTTCGGCGCCACCTTGACTGGAGAGTCCGTAGATGTTCCAGGTGTCGTTGTATCCATCAGCGTTGGGTGTAAAGAATCGTGGGTAGTCGATGATGCTTACGTCTGTTAGGGTAACTATGTGTTCGGAGCATGCGCCTATATCTCTAATGCGTACTTCGTGTAGTCCTGGGGATACATCGGTAAATATGTTACTGGTTTGCCATGGTCCAAAATCTAATTGGTATTCGTATTCGCCATAACCTGTTGTTGTAATGGTTATTGTTTGTTCGTCGCTAAAGGCGTTGCTAACGGTATAGCTTGTTTGTATCTCACTGGCGGGCCCGCTTTGGTCTACGGTTACGGGGTCGATTGGGTCGCTGATACAGCCGCCTGCGCTGATGGCTTCTACGCTGTAGCTTCCTACGGCCTGGGCGATGTAGGTGCTTTCTGTGGCGCCTGTTATTTCTTCGCCGTTGAGGTACCAGATGAAGGTGTGGCTGTCATCGAGCCCGGTGTCCATTACTACGGGGTTGAGTACTTCTTGGGTGTCGTAGTCGACACAGAGGGTTCCGCCTTGTATTATGGGTTCTGGGATGGCTTCGATGGTGATATCGATGCTGGTGATGTCGTAGCAGCGGCTGATGGTGCTTTCGTTGGTGACGCGTACCCAGATGGTTTGTCCGCCAGCTATGGTGTTTATATAGGTGCTGGGGTCGGCTATGGGGTTGGTGTCGGTTATGGCGTCGTCTTGGTTTTCGTAGTAGTCTACGTCGTAGTCTAATGGGTCTTGTCCGCCTAGTACTTGGGTTTCTATTTGGGTGAGGTCAATGGTGGTTTGTCCGTCATTGGTGCCGTCGTAGTCGCAGGTGTCTAGTTGTCCTGGGGTGATTGGGAAGGCGGTGGCGGCTTCTTCTACGTATAGGGTTAATGGTGCGGTGTTGATGCATCCGGTGGTGTTGTTTTCTACCCATACGAGTATGGTTTGTGGGGTACTGATATTGGTGTACTGGTTGGGTAGTGCGGTGCCTGCGTCTAATGCGGCTTGGTCGAGGTAGAAGCGTATGGTGTAGTCTTCTGGGTCTTCGCCGATTAGGATGAAGGGCAGGTGTTCGTTGAGGATGAAGGTGTGCTGACCATCGGTGTTTTCTTCGCAATAGGCGTTGGGGGCGATGGTGCCGTTTTCGCCTAGGACTGGGAGTGGGTTTACGATGAGTGGGAGTTCTACTATTTGGTAGCAGACTTGGTCGTCGGGGTTACCGGTGTTGGCGGCTACGCGTACCCATACGCTGTTGGTGGCGCTTTGGTAGGCACTTGGGTCGGCTATGGGGTTTTCGGCGTTTTGGGCGTCTGCTTCTGTTTCGTAGTAGGTGATTATCGTGGTTGGGTCGTTGTTGCGGATGTCAGCTTCGGCGTCGAATAGGTTGAATTCTTCTTCGCCGTCGGGGGAGTTGTTGTCGTCGCATAGTACTAGCGCGTCTGGCTCCTGGTTTGGCGTGGGGAGGGGTAACACTTTTATGGTTAGTGTGGTGTAGCTTTCACAGCCGTCGGTACTGGTCACGGTTACGTACAGGGTTTGTGCGTTATCGGTGTTTTCGTACTGGGTTGGATCTGGTATGGCTGCTCCTGTTTCTTGGTCGGCTTCGCTTTCGTAGTAGGTTACGGTGTAGCCTTGTCCTATGCCGAATGGGCCTAAGATTTCTTCGTCTTTTACGGTTAGGTCGAAGGTTTCTGTGGCGTCATTGGGGAGTTCACTGTTGCATAGGGTTAGTATGCTTGGTGTGGTTAGGAGTAATGGCTGGTTTAGGAATAGTTGGAAGTTGCTGATACCAAAGCATTCGGTTACGGGGTCTTCTACGCGTACCCAGATGGTTTGCTCGTGGGTACCGGTGTAGTTGGCTGGGGTGGTTATGCGTGGTGCGCCATTACGTGCAGCAGCCTCTGACTCGAAGTAATGTATAATTACATCGGGTATGGCTGGGTCTAGTCCGTCTATGATGGTCTGATTTTGTTGGGTCAGGTCAAAGAGGGCTTGGTTGTCTTGTCCGTTGTCGTCTTCGTCGTCACACTGGGTTATGTCTTCTAGGTCGGGTACTTGTGGCGAGGGTACTACGGTTAATGGTAGTGCGTAGGCTTCGCTGTTGGTACAGCCGGTTAGTGTGTTGGCTACTCGGATGTATACTACGTCGGCAAATGGTGTTATGTTGGGGTAGTTATTGGTGTTGGTTATTGGGTTTAGGTTGTTTAGTGCGTCTTCTGGTGTGAGGTGGAAGCTTACTTCTAGGTTTTGCCCGTTGTTGATTAGGTCTCCTAGGGTGGCGTCTAGGTTGAAGAATGTGATTCCGTCGCCGTCTTCGTCACAAAGTACGGTGAGTTCTTCGTCTACGTTGTCTACATAGAGTACGGGTAGTGGTTCTACTCTGATGTCTAGTAATACGATTCTGTAGCAGCCTGTGTCTTCTATGGTTACGCGTGTAAAGAGGGTTTGTACGGTGGCTTGGTTTTGGTAGGCTTCTGGGTTTGGTATTGGGTTGTCGCCTAATTGTGCTTCTTCGAAGGTGTCGTGGAAGGTGATGGCGATGCCGTTTTGGTCGTCTACGATGAGTGGGTATTGTGTGGTTAGGTCGAAGGTTTCTTGTTCGTCGCCTGGGTTGTTTTCATCGCATAGGGTGTATGGTAGTGGGTTGTTTACTACGGGTAGTGGGTTTACGATGAGTTCTAGGGGTACGATGTCGTAGCAGCCTGTTGTGTTGTTGGTTACGCGTGCGTATACTGTTGTGGTTGTACTGGCGTAGTTGCTGGCGGTTGTTATTGGGTTGGTGCCGGCTTGGGCTGCTGTTTGGTTTTCGTAATAGGTTATGGTGAATGCTAGGGGATCGATGTCGCCTAGTATTTCTTCGTTTCTTGTGCTTAGGTCGAAGATGGCTATGCCGTCGGTGTCGTTGGTACCGTTGTCACAGATTTCGTAGTCTTCTGGGGTTGTGGCTTCGGGTACGGGGTGTACTATGAGTTGTAGGGGTACTATATCGAAGCATTCGGTTTGGGTGGATTGTACGCGTACGTACAGGGTTTGGGTGTCGTCTACTATATTGGTGTAGTTGTTTGTATTGGGTATTGCATTGGCTGCAAAGTTGGCATCGGCTTGGGTTTCGTGTATGGTTACGCTTACGTTGCCTAGTGTATTGGTTATGTTTTGTATTACTGGGTCGAGGTTGAATGGGGCTACGTTGTCGAGGTTGAAGTCGCATTCTTCTAGTGGGGCTAGTGCTGGGGCTATTGGGGCTGGTATTACTTCTAGTTCTACTGGGGTAATGATAATGCAACTGGTAAGGTCATCTTCTACGCGGGCGTAAATGGTTGTGGTGGGTGAGGTAAAGGGTGAGCTTAGGTTGTTGTTGCCGCCACCTTCTGCTCCGGCTAGGGTTTGGTAGTACCTGATGCTGTATCCTGCTGCGCCTTGGGTGATGGCGGCATCGATTTCGATGGTGTCGAATTGGCCTTCGCCTGGTATTTCTTCGCAAGAGAAGAAGGTGTCTAGTGCTGGATTGATTACGGGTAGTGGGTTTACGATGAGATCGAAACTGCTTACGCTACGGCATCCGAAGTCGCTTACTGCGGCTACCCAGATGGTTTCGGGGCTTTCAGTATTGGTGTAGCTTTCGGGGTTGGTTATGGGGTTGGTACCGGCTTGGGCATTGGCTTGGCTGGTGTAGTATTCGGCGCTTATGGTTGCTATGTCAAGGGTTACTTCGCTGTCTTTGGTGGTTAGGTCGAAGGTTTCTTGTCCGTCGGGCGAGTTGTTTACGTCGCATTGTACGTAGTCGGTTACATTGGGTATGGTGGGTCGTGGGTATACGGTTAGGGTTAGGGGTTGTATGCTACGACAGTTGGTGGTGTTGCCGACTGGGGTTACGCGTATGTAGATTTCTCCGGTGATGGCGGAGTAGTTGGCGGGGGTGTCGATGGGACTGGTGCCGAAGTCGGCTGCCTCGAAGGTTTCGTGGTAGCTGATCTCGAATCCTGGTTGTCCGTCGGTTACTTCGAGTCCTGCGGGGACTAGGTTGAAGGTGGTGAAGCTGTCAAAGTTGTCGTCACATTCTTCTAGGGCTGTGGCGGGCAATAGTGTGGGCGGGGTATCGATTTGGATGGTGTATTGGTGTTGGTCGGTACACGGGGTGTTGGTATCGCCACTGTCGGCATAGATGTAGATGTCTTGTGTGGTGGTGATTTCGTCGCCTGCATTGAGTAGGGTGCCGCTGCCATCGGCGCCGGTGTAGTAGTTTCCTACGGTTAGCACTGGAAGGGTGTAGCTCTCGCAGGCAAATACGTCGGCTGGCGTGTCTACTACGGGTTGATCGTAGATCGTGACTGTAAAGTTTTCTTCATCGGTACAGTTGTTGGGTGTGGTATTGCTTTCTGCGTATACAAAAATTGTTTGCGTGGTTGTTATTATTGTTCCTTCGGCTAGCAGTGTACCGCCGCCGTTGGTTTCTGTGTAATAGTTTCCTTGGGATAATACTGGTAGTGCATATCCTGTATCGCTACAGGCAAACTGGTCTGCTGGCGCATCTACTTCTGGTGTTGGGGTAACTATTATATCAAAACTTGTTATGTTGTAACAATCTTCATCTTCATTACTAGTAAGACGCACAAAAATAGTGGTTGATCCTGTAACATACGTTTCAGGATTCATTATTTCTGCTGTATTATCATCAGCATCCTCCTCAGTAGGATGGTATGTAATTGTAAATTCTGTAGGGTCTTGATCGCCAAAAACGGCAGCATCTTGCTCTGTTAAGTCAAATTCCTCATCACCACTATTATCTATATCACAGGCCTGCATATCTGATGGTTCTCCTGGCTCTGGTGCTGGATTGGCAAACAAGGTAAATGAACGAAATGTTGAACATCCCGATGTAAAATCCTCAATTCTTAACCACATTACAGTTCCGTCTTCTGCTGGATAGTTCTCTACAGTAGTAGCAGGAAATACAGGTGAAATCCCCTCAATAGCATCAAACTCTGAGGTATGGAATGTTATAGGGTAAAATAAAGGATTAAGTCCGTTTAATATATATTCATTGTTTTGCGATAAATTAAAAGTATACGGTGGTTCGCCTACAGCACATATGGTTATATCCAGAGGATCATTAATTGGTATAGGATCTGGTTCTGTAATAGTTACTGATGCAGTTGCATCGGCAACACAACCTGGCTTATTTACTACTACGCTGTATGTACCTGCTTCGGATACGGTAAGTGATTGCCCCGTTTCATCAGCAATAACATCGCCATCCATAAACCACTCATACGAGGTAGCATCTTCAATAGTGGCTACTATTATTGTAGATGAATTACCTGGACATAATGTAAAATCTTCTCCTAAAGATAACGGACATACAATATCACAATTGGTAGTACCAGCACCTGGCTCACCCGTATTGGTTTGTGTAAGGTTTATTTGTCCTGACTGGTTACTAAAGTTAGTTATTAATATTACATAGTACTCTCCTGCATTTGCACCATCTATATTTACAGTTTCTGTTGCTGATGCCGAATAACTACAGTCAACCTCAGTATCATCATTTAAATTCTCAGGTCCAAAAATTGGTGGTGGTCCTCCAAAAGGTCCCCAAAGTATAAAATCTACATCCAATCCTGTTCCTGCAGCATTTTCTTGCGAAAGGTTAAATTCTAAATCTCCACTCTCCCCTATCTGCATAAAAAACCATGCTGGGTTAGGTTCACTCCCTAAACAGCCGTAACTATCGGCAGCAGAATCTGGATCTGCAGGATCACTATTAGTTGTATTACTAAAAGTTAGTGTATCACCACCAGCACAAAAAGGCTCCATGCCATCAGCGGTGTTACTTTGTGCAAAAATAGTAACACTACTAAAAATAAATATTGATAAAAACAGGTACTTTATATTATTCATTTTCATATAATTTTTGAAACGCGAAATTTACATAAATTTGATATAATTAAAACATAATTACACCATTTTTTTTAATCTATAACAATTTACACTACCTTTTCCCTACTTAAAATTTGATAAAATTTCACTTTTTACATTTAATTGTGTGTTTTAGCTTCAAAATGAAAATTTAGTCCCACTATTACGATAATGTAAATTACTACTAATTAAACGTGTAAAATACTGTTAAAGTACATTTAGCCAAATGAACTTTTATAGTTATCTTTGCAAATTGATTTTTTATTTTAATAATTGACTTTTATATAAATGAACCTTACGGACGATATTAAAGATGAAATTGGCGAAAATCATATTGCTACAAGTGCTGAAACGCCATTAAGAGAAAATGCATTTGAACTTAGTGATGAGCAGAAGATAGAAGCTATAAAAAAAGATGTAGAAAATATATTGCATACCCTAGGGATGGATCTTACGGACGATAGTATTAAAGGTACTCCCAACCGTGTGGCCAAAATGTTTGTAACAGAGATATTTGGAGGTTTAAACCCGAAAAGAAAACCGAGCTCCTCTACTTTTGATAATAAATACAAGTACGGGGAAATGTTGGTAGAGAAGAACATAACGGTATACTCTACTTGCGAGCATCACTTATTACCCATTGTTGGTAGAGCTCATGTGGGTTACATATCTAACGGTAGTGTAGTAGGACTATCTAAAATGAACAGGATTGTAGATTATTTTGCAAAACGCCCGCAAGTACAAGAACGTCTTACAATACAAATAGTACAAGAACTTAAAAAAGTACTTAATACAGAGGATGTAGCGTGCGTTATAGATGCTAAGCACCTGTGTGTAAACTCACGTGGTATACGCGATATTGAAAGCAGTACTGTTACTGCCGAATTTGGCGGTCAGTTTAAAGATGAAAAAGTAAGAAGGGAATTTTTAGATTATATTAAGCTCGATACACAGTTTTAATATATCTTGCGTTACAAAAGCAAACGTATTTTAGCATGCACTTATATCAAAACCAAACGTTAAAGATATACAACTCTTTAACTGGAGAGAAAGAACTTTTTAAACCCATACACCAAGGTAATGTTGGCATGTATGTATGTGGCCCAACAGTATACAGTAATGTACACCTTGGTAACTGCCGTACGTTTATCTCTTTCGATTTGGTTTTTCGCTACCTTAAACACTTAGGGTATAAAGTGCGCTATGTTCGTAATATAACTGATGTAGGACATATTGAAGATGATGCTGACGAGGGTGAAGACAAAATTGCAAAAAAAGCACGTATTGAAAAGTTAGAACCTATGGAAATTGTACAGCAGTACGCTGTAGATTTTCATCAGATAATGGAACTTTTTAACGCCTTTCCTCCTAGTATAGAGCCTACTGCTACTGGACATATTATTGAACAAATACAAACCATACAAAATATTATTGATAATGGTTTCGGTTACGAGTCCGAAGGCTCAGTTTACTTTGATGTTGTAAAGTTTAATAAAGATTACAACTACGGGAAACTTAGCGGACGTAATATTGAAGATATGATAGCCAATACCCGTGAGCTATCGGGACAGACGGAAAAAAGAAATCCGCAAGATTTTGCACTTTGGAAAAAAGCCGAACCGCAACATATTATGCGTTGGCCTTCGCCTTGGGGCGACGGATTCCCAGGTTGGCATTTGGAGTGTACAGCTATGAGCACCAAATACCTTGGTGATAACTTTGATATACATGGTGGTGGTATGGATTTAAAATTCCCGCACCACGAATGCGAAATTGCACAAAACGAAGCAAGCACAGGCAAGTCGCCCGTTAACTATTGGATGCATGCCAACATGCTTACGCTTAATGGCAAAAAAATGTCAAAATCTACAGGGAATAATATATTACCCCGCGAAATATTTTCGGGTAACAACACCATACTAAGTAAAGCTTTTAGCCCATCTGTAGCCCGCTTTTTTATTATGCAGGCACATTACAGAAGCATCTTAGATTTCTCTAACGATGCCATATTAGCTGCCGAAAAAGGTTTTAACCGATTAATGGAGGCGTTGGACAATTTAAAAACGATAAAACCTAGTGCAACATCCTCATTAGATATCGCTGCATGGAAACAATCTTGCTACGATGCCATGAACGACGATTTTAACAGCCCTATACTTATTGCACAACTGTTTGAGGCCGTTCGTTACATTAACCTAATAAAAGAGGATAAAGAAACTATTACCGCTAGTGACTTTGAGGTACTAAGCAAAACATTAAATGCCTTTGTATTTGATGTACTCGGACTTAAAAAGGAAACAGAGAATAATAGCAATAACGATAAGATGGAAGGCTTAGTTACTATGCTTATAGGCATGCGAAACGAAGCCCGTGCCAATAAAAATTTTGCACTCTCTGACCAAATAAGAGATAAGCTTAACGATTTAGGTATTGCTATTAAAGATACTAAAGAGGGTACTACTTTTTCAATACTATAAATAATATGAAATTGGGTAAAATAGCCATACTACCTTTTGTAGCATTGGTGCGCTTTTACCAGCAAGGCATATCTCCCTTTTTACCTTCTGCGTGCAGGTACTCCCCTACCTGCTCACACTACACTATTGAGGCTTTACAAACACATGGTTTGTTTAAAGGCGGATGGCTAGCCACAAAACGTATACTAAGTTGCAACCCTTGGGGTGGAAAAGGGTATGACCCCGTACCTACAAAAAAATGCAACCATAAACATTAGTAGTTTTTTATAGGTAGTAAAAAGCATTTATTTAAATTTACAACAAAATATTAATCGTATAAAAATGGCACACGCTTTAAGCATTGTTTGGAATCCTTCGGAAGGTATAGATCTCGGTTTTTTTATGATACGCTACTACAGCCTAATGTTTGTAATAGCCTTTGGTTTAGGATGGTATTTAACTAAAAAGATATTTGACCGCGAAGGTGAGCCTGTAGAGATGTTAGATAAGTTATTTATTTACACCCTAGTAGCTACACTTTTAGGAGCAAGGTTAGGGCATGTTTTCTTTTACGATTGGGATTATTTTAGCCAACACCCCGAAGAGATACTACTCCCCTTTAGGTTTAAACCTGAGTTTGAATTTACTGGGTTTGCAGGGCTTGCAAGCCATGGTGCCGCTATAGCCATTATTATTACTATGGTATATTACAGCAAAAACATAATTAAAAGACCTTTACTATGGGTGTTGGACAGAATTGTAATAGCTGTAACTAGCGGTGGTGTTTTTGTACGCTTTGGTAATTTTATGAATTCTGAGATACTAGGCGAAAAAACCGATAAGAGCCTAGCTACTGCAGTAAAGTTTGTTAGGAGTGAGGACGACATGAGTAAGTCCAAAGCCATGAGCATCACCAAAACAAATGATTACAACCAAGCGTACAACCTTATTGAAAAAGACCCACAGTTTTCGGATGTATTAGCAGGCATACCCTATCGTCATCCAGCACAATTGTATGAAGCTGCAGGTTATGTTATTGTGTTTATTATTATATACTACATGTACTGGAAAACCGATGCTCGTAAAAATCGTGGGCTTATATTTGGTACTTTCTTGGTATTGTTATGGACGGTACGATTTATGGTGGAGTTTGTAAAGAAAAGCCAAGGTGGCTTTGAAGGCGAAAATCCAATACTGTTAACAGGGCAATGGTTAAGCATACCCTTTATACTAGCAGGAATTTACTTTATAGTAACTGCAAAAAACCGAAGAGAAACGTTATAATTTTCCACATAACATTGCTACAAACAAAAACCGCCCAATTGGGCGGTTTTTTAGTTTAAACTATTTACTATTTAACTTATTCTGTTAACTTAAAGTTGTACTCTATTGTACCTACCTGCTTGTCGGCATCGCCTTCATCAAACTTAGCATTTAATGCCGCAGCTCGGGCTTGGTCTTGTAAGCATTTAGCCGTATTTGTAGTGCCTCTGGCACCTGGCGTAGCCGATGTTACTTTACCATTTTTATCAACTGTAATTTGTACTACTACCTTACCCTGCTCGTTACAGGTATAATCAGGGTTAGGCAATGCTAGTGCTTTACGCCCTTCAAGGTTATATTTACCTTTGCCTGTTCCTGTAGTACCTCCGCCTTGACCATAACCTCCACTAAGGCTACCATCTACTTTACCAGCATCACCAGGCTTATCATCTTTACCTTGTCCTCCTTCTGATTTTCCATCTGATTTTGGACCATTTAGGATGCTCGACAGGGCATCTGTTGTACTTTTAGAGGGTGTTGGTGGTTCAGGGTCTGGTTTGGGTTTTACAGGCTCTTCTTTAGGCTTTTTTTGTTCTTTGGGTTTTTCCTTTGTAATTACAGGGGCATCATCAACGTCTTGCGTTACTACATCATCTACCGTAGGGGTAGGCTCTGTAGGGGTCGATTCTGTAGGTTGTGGTGCCGATTTTATCGGTTCGGTAGGTTGTACATCGCCCATACCCGTATCAGTAGTACCAAAGTTAATGGCAATACCGTTTTCGGGTGGCGGATCCATGTAGGTCATTCCTAAAAATAGGCACAAAAGGAGGAGCAGCGCAAAAATGGCTGCCGTAATACCAAATGATTTTTTTTCTTCTTTTGTTTCCAAATATTTCATAACCACTTATTTTGGGTCTACTGCCAATACTATTTTATACTGGTTTCTGTAAGCTATATCCATAACTGCAACTGCTTTCTCAATAGGTACGCCTTGTTCTGCACGTAGCACTATCGCTTTACCTTCTGTACCAGAAAGCAAGCCTGTGAGTGTTGCTTCTAAATTATCAGCAGCTACAGGTTCGGTATCTATATAATACTCTAGGTCTTTTGTTATGTTTACCGATACGTTTTGGTTATTCTCGGTTCTGCCTTTTGCTTTTGGTAAGTTTAGGTCGAGCGCACTGGTAGTAACCATAGTAGAGGTAATCATAAAGAATATCAATAACAGGAATACAATATCCGTCATTGATGACATATTAAACTCGGGTGTTACCCTATTTCTACTTCTAAACTGCATAATTATACGGGGTCGTTTAACAGGTCTAGAAACTCTACTGCAGTAGCTTCCATCTGGTTTACAATTTTATCCGTTTTAACTACAAGGTGGTTGTACCCTATGTAGGCTAATACACCTACTATAAGCCCTACTACAGTTGTAGTCATGGCGGTATATATACCACCAGCCAAAAGGTCTATTTGTATTTGCCCTCCGCCCTTTTCTATCTCAAAAAATACTAGTATCATACCTACTACGGTACCCAAAAAACCAATCATGGGTCCTGCACCCGATATAGTAGCTAGTATACTTACGTTTTTCTCCAAATTATATATTTCTAGCTTACCTGCATTTTCTATAGCTGTATTAATATCTTCTAGTGGTTTACCTATGCGCGATATTCCTTTTTCTACTAAACGTGATACGGGTGTGTTGGTGTGTTGGCAAAGTAGCTTAGCACTATCAAAACGTCTGTTGGTAATATGGTCACGAATTTGGTTCATAAACCCTTTATCTATTTTAGAGGCTTCTTTTAGTGCCAATGTTCTTTCGATGTACAAATAAATGGCTACGAACAATAGTACTGCAAGCACAATTACAATAATCTGCCCACCAATACCACCACTAGTTAGTAAATCCCAAATAGATAATGTTTTTTCAACAGGTTCGCCTCCTTCTAAAAGCGCTTCGTTAGCTACTGCTAGGCTGTCGGGATCTTGAATGTTTAGCATAGAAAAATAATACTTTAAATTGTTTTATAATTTAACGCTAATATAGCTTAAAAATTGTTTTTATGCACATTGGTATGCAGTAAGTACTATATAAACAAAAAAACCTGCTTAAAAAATAAGCAGGTTTGTAATTTTAGTAATGTGCTATTTGTTTATTCGGTAGCAGTAGCATCAACCTGTGGGTTGCGCTCCTCCTCCATTTTAGCTTTATCTTTTTCCGATACTGTATCTACTAGTATTGGGGTTGCAATAAATAGTGATGAGTATGTACCTACTAGGATACCTACAAGCATTGCGAATATGAATCCTTGTATTGACTCGCCACCAAATATAAACATGATTAATAATACGAATATTACCGTAAGCGATGTATTAATTGTTCTGGCAATGGTAGCATTTACTGATGTATTTACTACTTGTTTAAATGTACCTGGCATTTTGCTAGCAAGGAACTCTCGTACCCTATCAAACACAATAACGGTATCATTTAAGGAGTAACCTATAACGGTTAGTATGGCTGCAATAAAGTGCTGGTTCATTTCCATTTGGAATGGTGCAAACTTATAGAATGCAGAGTAGATACCTAGTACTATAATAACATCGTGTGCTACGGCTGCAACGGCACCAAGGCTGTACTGCCATCTTCTAAAACTTATCATTAGGTACAGGAATACCATAGCTAACGAGCCTGATACTGCCCAATACGAATTGGTTTTAATATCGTCTGCAATAGTAGGTCCTACTTTTGCCGCTTGCATTATACCTACTTCTTTACCTTCGTAAGTGTTTACAAATTGGTCGTATGTAATATTGTTTGTGTAATGTTTTTTAAGGTTATCATACATTATTCTGTTAACTTCTTGGTCGGCTTCAATACCGTGCTCATCTACTTTATACTTTGTTGTAATACGTAGCTGAGATGATTCTCCAAATACTTTAACATCTACACCGCTATTAAAAGCCGTTTCAGAAGAAAGATCGCTCTTAATCTCTTCAATAGGTGCTTCCTGCTCAAAGCGTACTTGGAATGTTCTACCTCCTACGAAATCAATACCTTGGTCAAGACCATTGGTAAAGAATGAAACAAAACTAAGTGCTATTAATACTGCAGAAACAGCATAGGCAATTTTTCTTTTGGCAATGAAATTAAAGTTGAAGTTTCTGAACCAGTTTTTAGATAATTTGGTATCGAAGGTAAGGCTTTCGTTTTTACCCATATCTAAAAGCATTCTTGTTATAAATATGGCTGTAAATAAAGAGGTAACAATACCTATAAGTAATGTAGTTGCAAAACCTTTTACTGGACCTGTACCAAATAATAACAGTACTAAACCTGTTAGGAATGTGGTAACGTTAGCATCGGTAATGGCAGACATTGCTCCTTTCCAGCTAAATGCAATTTTAATGGATTCGTCTACTGTTTTACCCGAGCGTAATTCTTCTTTCGCCCGTTCGTAAATAATTATATTGGCATCTACGGCGGTACCCATAGTAAGTACAATACCTGCAATACCTGGTAATGTAAGTACAGCACCTATACTTGCAAGGAAACCAAATAGTAATAAAAGGTTTACAATAAGTGCAATGTTGGCGTATAAACCAGCTTTACCGTAGTATATCATCATCCATAGTGAGATTAATAATAATCCTACTACGGCAGAGTTAATACCGTTATCAATAGCTTCCTGACCTAATGATGGTCCTACTACTTCTGATTGTATAATATCAGCAGAGGCAGGAAGTTTACCTGCTCTTAATATGTTAGCTAAATCTTCTGTTTCTGAAATATCAAAAGAACCTGAGATTACAGAGTTTCCTCCAGAAATTGCTCCTGTGGTAACACTTGGTGCAGAGTATACTACATTATCGAGCACAATGGCTATATAGCCTTGTTCTGAAAATGCTTTTCCTGTCATTTTCTCCCAAATTTGTGCTCCTTTAGTATTCATCTGCATTTCTACAGATGGTTTACCCAATTGGTCAAAAGTAGCTCTTGCCCCTGTTATAACGTTTCCGCTTAATTGTGGTATGTTTTGTCTGTTGCTTTTTAATGCATAAAGGTCTAAACTATCTTTAGAACGTTTTGCATCCTCTTTACCCCAAGCAAAACGTGCAAAACGTTGCTCGCCTGTTAATAATGAGCGGATATCCGAACGTTGCAACCAACTGTTAATTTTAGCAGTATCTTTTACAGCAACTTTACCAAGTACTGGACCTCCTACAATTTGTAATTTATCAAATAACGGATTGTTAGCCTCTTCAGTAGCTGTAGAGTCTTCAGCAGCATCGGTAAGTAAAGCATCAATATCAGAGGCTGGTTGCTCCTCATCTGTAGTAACTTTTTCTTCTTCTTTTTCTGTTTCTTTTAGCGTTTGGTTGGCTGCAAATAAAAAGTTTTGCATATCGGTTACTCTGTATGCTTCCCAAAACTCTAATTGTGCTGTACTTTGTAGTAGTTTTTTAACACGGTCTATATCTTTAGCACCTGGTAATTCTACCAATATTCTACCCGATTCTCCTAAACGTTGGATGTTGGGTTGTACTACACCAAATTTATCAATACGCTCAGAAAGTACTAAGAAGGCACTATTTATTGACTCACTTACTTTTCTTTTGATAACATTTTTAACTTCCTCATCAGTCATTTTAATGTTAACATCATCTCCCATTATTCTGTTGGTAAACAGCTCTGGAGAAGCAAGTTTAACGCTACCGTTAGACTCTTTATCAAAAGCAATAAAAAAAGCATCTATATAATCCTGATTACCTTGTCTTTCCTCAGTCGCTCTATCCAACGATTTGTTTAAAACAGCGTTAGACGAGTTATTGGCAAGCCCTTTAATGATATCTTTTACAGATATTTCTAGAATAACGTTGATACCTCCCTCAAGGTCAAGTCCTTTATTTATTTGCTTATCTCTTACTTCGCTATAGGTATATCCTAAAACTGGATAAACTTCTATATCTTTTATCGAGTCTAAGTATCTGCGTTCTGCCTTAGCATCGCCATTAGCATATTCTTTCGCATCATCTTGTATTCCGTTAGAAACGAATGTAAAAGAAAGCTGGTAAATACATACTAGCGCAAGTAAAATTGCGAAAAATTTAATGAGTCCCTTATTCTGCATTGGTACTAAAAATTAATTATTCCATTTTTTAAAAACGAGCAAATATATAATTTACCCAAAGATTAAACAATATATTTGCTAATTATATCTTAAAAAAAAGGCTGCCATTGGCAGCCTTAAGTTTTCTGGTTATATGCGTTACGCTAATACTGATTTTAGCGCATCGTTCATATTGCGTACAGCGTCGGCACTTTTACTAAATAATGCCTTCTCTTTATCATCAAGATTAACATCTACTATAGCCTCTATACCGTTTTTACCAATAAGGCAGGGTACACCCATACATATATCTTCTTGTCCGTACTCCCCTTCTAGTAACACAGAGCAAGGTATCATTTTCTTTTGGTCGTTTAATATACTGTCTACAAGGTACGCTACTGATGCTCCTGGAGCATACCAAGCCGAAGTACCTAGTAATCCTGTAAGTGTAGCACCTCCTACCATAGTATCGGCAGCTACTTTATCCAACACATCTTGTGCAAGGAAATTAGATACTGGGCTACCGTTGTATGATGCAAGTCTTGTAAGTGGTATCATAGTAGTATCGCCATGTCCACCAATAACCATACCTTGTACATCATTAGCAGGTCTGTCCAAAGCTGTAGATAGGAAGTATTTAAAACGTGAACTATCTAGTGCACCACCCATACCTATAATTCTATTTTTAGGTAATCCTGTAGCCTTTAGTGTTAAATACGTCATGGTATCCATTGGATTAGATACTACTACAATAATTGCTTCTGGTGAGTGCTCTAATACATTATCTGATACTGATTTTACAATTCCTGCATTTATACCTATAAGCTCCTCACGCGTCATGCCTGGCTTTCTTGGTATACCCGATGTAATTACTACCACATCACTACCTGCTGTTTTCGTATAATCGTTAGTACTCCCTATAACTCTGGTATTAAAACCAGTAGTGGTAGCACATTGCATAATATCCATAGCTTTACCTTCGGCAAAACCCTCTTTAATGTCTAGTAAAACGACTTCGCTAGCAATACCTCTATACGATATAACATCTGCACAGGTAGCTCCTACATTACCGGCTCCTACAATTGTAACTTTCATATTAAAATGTCTTTTTAAGAAATTGGTTAATTTTTATTAAAATAAATATTGCAAAGAAATATTTGTGTTTACAAATTTACCAAAAGCAAGGATAGATTGTATAGAAAAATTATTAATTTTATAAGAAATCGAGCCTTCTCCTATATAATTTACCTTTGTTTTGTATATTTCGCGTAACCTAACGTTGAGTACTTGTTGTAAAGGCAATAGCTCTTCTATACTTCCTTTCTCGCCTCCTACAGCATATTCTATATCACTTGTAGTTATTATAAAACCTCCCATAAGCTCAAAATCGCCTAACTCTTTAGCGCCGTTTAATTGGAATTGCCACGTATCTACAAGCCCATTTATTTCGCTTATACCGAGCGTACCATAATTGGTTTCGATATCTAAAAAATTAAACGAAACTTCTTCTTTAGAATATCCTGCTAAAATGGCTAAATGTATTTTTTTACTCTCCAAGCTTTTAAAGTAATTGCTAATATTGTGTTTTAGCCCCACTCCGTATACTTGGTAGTTACTTTTTTTAAGCCTTACTTTTGATGAGTACTTTACAATTACCTCAGTATCGAACCACAAGGCTAAAGAGGCTTGCAAGTAAGGGTATACTACTGTTTGCATATCGATGCCTTGAGGAGTTTCTAGACGCACCTCATCATCTCCTAATTGCCCCGATAAATACACTTGATTATCGTTACCCAGAGCCGTAGGTACAGTTGCTGATGTTCCTTCTTCTAACTGAAAAAAAGTAAAATCGTTGTTGTTAATGGTAAACTCCCTATCGCGCTTAGGCGTAAAAAAGATATTGGTATGAATACCTACAGATACATCCCAAAGCTCATGCGCCTGCGGTGTGGTAACCCAACCCGAAACGGATTGGTATATGGCAGCATCAGTAGCGGGTGTTATGTATTGGTCCGAAAAAAATAGGGCATCGTTAATTAGATGCCCCATTTGTTCTATAACAGCAGTATCCGACTGCGCTGTAACTTTACCTGTAGTAACAAGTAAAGTTGCAGTAAATAATACGGTATGTATCGACTTACGCATCAATATTCGCATAGGCTGCGTTTTTCTCTATAAATTCTCGTCTTGGCGGTACTTCATCGCCCATAAGCATCGAGAATATTCTGTCTGCTTCTGCAAGGCTATCAATATTTACCTGACGTAGTGTTCGGTATTCTGGATCCATAGTAGTATCCCAAAGCTGCTCGGCGTTCATCTCTCCAAGACCTTTATAACGCTGAATGTTGGCACTACCGCCCATTCTCTCGTTAATCATATCCCGTTGGTTGTCTGTCCAAGCATATTCTTTCTTATTTCCTTTTTTAACTAGGTATAAAGGTGGTGTTGCTATATAAACGTGTCCACTCTCTATCAATTCCTTCATAAATCGGAAGAAGAACGTAAGTATTAGTGTAGAAATATGGCTACCATCAACATCGGCATCACACATAATTACTACTTTGTGGTAACGTAGCTTTTCTAGGTTAAGTGCCTTGCTATCTTCCTCTGTACCTACGGTTACGCCTAATGCAGTAAATATGTTACGTATCTCTTCGTTTTCAAATACCTTGTGTTGCATAGCTTTTTCAACGTTAAGTATTTTACCGCGTAAGGGTAATATGGCTTGGAAAGCTCTGTCTCGACCTTGCTTTGCTGTACCCCCTGCCGAGTCTCCCTCTACAAGGAATATTTCGCATTTTGCAGGGTCTTGCTCCGAACAATCGGATAATTTACCCGGCAATCCGCCACCGCCCATAACGGTTTTACGCTGTACCATTTCGCGTGCTTTTTTAGCAGCGTGGCGCGCTTGTGCAGCTAATATTACTTTTTGTACTATTAGTTTAGCATCGTTAGGGTTTTCTTCGAGATAATTCTCCAGCATTTCAGACACTGCCTGGCTTACAGGAGCAACAACCTCACGGTTACCTAACTTGGTTTTGGTTTGCCCTTCAAATTGTGGCTCTTGTACTTTAACGGATATAATAGCGGTAAGCCCTTCACGGAAATCATCTCCTGATATTTCGAACTTCAGCTTATCCAACATACCAGAACTATCGGCATATTTTTTAAGGGTATTGGTAAGCCCTCGTCTGAATCCAGAAAGGTGTGTACCCCCCTCGTGGGTATTAATGTTATTTACGTACGAGAATATATTCTCCGAGTAGCTTGTATTGTATATAAGGGCAACCTCTACAGGGATGTCGCCTTTATCGGTTTCCATACTAATAACGCTAGATGTAATCGGCTCGCGATTACCATCCAGAAAACGTACAAACTCTTTTAGTCCTTCATCAGAATGAAAAACTTCTGACAAATACTCACCCTTTTCGTTTTTCTCACGCTTATCTGTAAGTGTTACCGTAATGCCTTTGTTAAGGAAAGATAACTCACGCATACGTGATGCAAGTGTATCGTATGAAAACTCGGTAGTTTGTGTAAATATAGAATCGTCAGGATAAAAAGTTTGTATTGTACCTTTTTTATCTGTTGTTCCTATTTGTTTTACAGGGTATAACGATTTACCTCGCTCGTACTCCTGCTCGTATATTTTACCGTCTCTGTAAACGGTAGAGCGCATGTGTTTGGATAATGCATTTACTACTGATACACCAACACCGTGCAAACCTCCAGATACTTTGTAAGAATCTTTATCAAACTTACCGCCCGCACCAATTTTGGTCATTACAACCTCTAGTGCCGATACGCCTTCTTTTTTATGTAAATCTACAGGGATACCACGTCCGTTATCTTCAACGGTTACAGAATTATCTTCGTTTATAGTAACGCCAATAGTATCGCAGTAACCTCCCATAGCTTCGTCAATGGAGTTATCTACTACCTCGTACACTAAATGGTGTAAACCACGTACGCCTACGTCTCCAATATACATGGAAGGGCGCATCCTTACGTGTTCCATTCCCTCTAGCGCCTGAATACTATCTGCTGAATAATTATGCTTCTTTATTTCTTCATTTTCACTCATAAAAAACGGGTCTTAACGAAATTTTAAGTTTAACGAACAAATATAACAAAACACAAGGGATAATGCTATTTTTAGACCTGTTTTGATGGTTGAGTTATTAACAATTTATTAATAATTGATGCAGGTTGAATTATATTACGAGCCTCGACGTAAATATAATAGCAGGCTGTTTAAATTATTGTAAAAAATTAGGCTATAGCTTTAATACAATATGTTGTTGTACCAATCTCAAAACTATCTCCTATTTTCATACCCATAACTTTACTTCCTAATGGCGATTGTGATGATAGGGCAATTATAGTATGCCCATCTACCGTTATTTTGGGTAATGCTAGACTAATAAACAAGTACATGGTATTGGCTTTTACCAAGCCACCTATGGCTATTTTATTATGAACAATTTTAGCATCTATTTTTTCGAGAAATGCTTTTTGTTGTAGTATTTCACCTAATTTAGCATTTAGTTTTTCCTGTTCTAAATGCATCATCGATAAGGCTGTTTCGTGCTTGTCGCCTGCTGAGCCTTTGGCATCGTTTTTAGCATCTTCGGTAAGGGCAGCAATCATATCTCTAAAAGCATCCTCCCTGTCCTGTACTTGCTGCTTATAATAGTGTACTACTTTTTGTTTTAGGTCTTGCATTAGTTTATAAAACCTACAAGGACTTAAAGACCTTGCAGGATTAGATTATTTTGTAATTACATTAAAAATTAAACTTGTACGATGCTCCTAGCATAAATTGGAAGCTCTGTACGGGATAATTTACCCATCGCTGATAGTCTTGGCTTGCTATATTGTTGAGCCTTAAAAACCCTGAAAGGCGCTCGTTATAATTATAACCTACATTAGCATTAATATCAAAAAAGCTATCAAGTGTTATAACTTCATTAGAACCTTCTGGCGTTGCATCTAAAATTCGGATTATATCTTTTCTTTCGCCCACAAAAAATAAATTAGCACCTGCGTACCATTTTTTGGTAATATCTACATCTAAAGTAGCTCCTATTTTAATTTCGGGTAAATTCCAAGCTTCTTGTAAATCGGTATCGTAACTGTAGTACGTACCGTTAATACCTGCACGTACCGTTTTAGAAAAATCGGCTTTTAACTCCCCAAAGAAACTAATTGTTGTTAGTTTGTTGTACACTACATTAAACGAATTGCCGTATTCGTACCCCTCAAACTGAGAGGGTGTAAAAGCAGATGAAAGAATATTATTTACAAAAAAGGCTCTGTTATCTTCATTCATATACGAACCACGAACGTTGTACGCTACGTTACTGGCTAACTTACCTTTTAACCCTACATATACATCATACTGTTGGTCGGTTGGGGCTATACCAAATGTTGGTGATACAAATGGGTTTTCCATAACAAATTGTTCGTAAGAGTTTTGCCTTAACTCACCCTCTGCACCTGCATAGGCTACCATAAGGTCGCCCACTACTTTGTATGAGGCTTGTACTTGAGGGTAGATATAAAAGTTACTATCGCTTTCGCCATTGGTGTCGCCTATACTGTAAAAAAGGGCTGCTCCTAAATTAACCGATAAATCGTCGCGCTGAAATATTATACTTGGTTTTGCACCAAAATTAAAGTAGCTATAATCTTGCCCCTCCTCGGTTAGGTAGCCTTTATTGAATGTTGTACTTACATAATCGGCAATAACATCCAATTTTATTTTTTCGCTCATCACACTCACGTCGAATGAGGGGTTGAGTATAAATCGGTTTTCTGCCGAATCGAAAGCATCCCAAAAACGTTTAAATTGTAACGAAGCTCCTTCAAAAACACTTTCTTTCATACTAATATCTCCTGCTATGTTTAGGGTATGGTAGGTTTGGGTTTCATCAATCCCCTTAACAGCATCTTCGGTAAATGTTACATAATCTACAGGTAAACCGTACCAATTATAGGTTTGGTTTTGGTAACCTAAATCGGCATTCCAGCTGTAACCTTGTTGCCTGTTACCGTACGTAAGGTCGATACCTGTGTTGTAATACTGGTCGTCCAATACAATATCGTCAATACCACCTTGCGATGATAGGTGGCGTAACATACCGCCTATATATTCGTTTCTGTTTAAGTTTTCGGTAGCAAAAAGTTCGGCATTTATAGTACCATAATTACCAATACCTAACAAGGCATAGTTATTAAACAGCTTTTCGCGTTTAGGGCGTTCTACCCCCGCTGCTTTACCTTTTGCTGGTGTAAAGGTTGAGGCTACTGGAAACGAAAAAATATTGTACTCTATAACTTCTTTTTGCATATTCTCGTCGTCCTCTATTACAGGGGTTTCCTTTACCTTAAAAGCGTCGGATACCGTTGGTGTATAGGGGCGCACCACATTTACCACTTCTGTACCTATATTTTCATCTTTCTTTTGCGCATGTGTAACCTGAAAAATTCCTAATGTTACAAGTATTGCTATAGTATATCTGAATTTGATTTTCATAATCAATAATTATAAGATGCTTGGATTAAATTTAATTTTGGATTGATGAGTTTCGTTTCGCCTCTTCTGCTTTAATGGCATCAAGCTCTGTTTGTGCCTCTGCTATCACATCAGGATAATCGGTAAAGTTTTTAACGATACTTTCCAGAATGTAAGTAGCCTGGAAGCTATCGTTTAATCCGTAAAAGTTTTTAGCCATTACAATAAGCCCCTTTGCGCCAAAGTATTTGTACCCCGAGTAATCTTTAGAGAGTTGTTGTACCGATTGGTTGGATGCTTCGTACTTTCCGTCTTTATTTTTAAAATAAGCATCGTAATACAAGGCTTCGGCTGCAAGTTCGCCTTTAGCAATGGTAAATAATTTGGCGTAAGCTGTTTTGGCTTTTTCCATATTATTTGTTTTTACTGCCGAACGTGCAATTATTATTTGGGCATCACTTTTAATCCTGTCCTCAATTTTGTCATTTGCCATTACCTTTTCAGCATATACTACAGCATTGGCGTACTCTTTTTGGTCGTAGTAACTCTTCATTAAGTTGGACTGTGCAAAGGTTACGTTTTGCGGGTACTCTGCTTCTGTTTCCAGTCGTTTTAATACTGGAATGGCTTTGGGGTAATCGTTATTCTTTAAATGTATTTGCGATAAGCGTGCTAAGGCTTGCTCGGTAAACTCATTTCGAGATTTTGAGATTACAAATTCATAATGCGGTACAGCATTGTTTTCTAATGCGTCAGAAAAATAGGCTTGCGCCAGATAAAAATGTGCTTTTAATAATGAAATACCATTTGGAAACTTGGCAATGTAGCTGTTTAACGACGATATGGCTTGTTTGGTGTTGTTTTGCAGGTATTGCTTTTCAGCAGCCTCAAAAGCAGTATTGTCCAAATCAGCATCGCTAACATCAACAAAATTGAGTGTTTTTACCCACGCGGCATACTCATCGGTACGCCCGCTATCTACATAAATTAATCGTGCTGTCGATACGGCTTCCATAGCTTCGGGTGTATTCGGAAAATCGGCAACTACTTTCTTAAACTTAGCAAGTGCTTTATCGTCCTCCTTAGCATTGTAATAAATTAATGCTTCACGCATTATTGCTCTGCTTACGTACGAGCTATTTTTATAATTGGTAATAAGCCTATCGTATGTTTGTATGGCTTTGCTTGTATTGTTCTCGGTAACGTAAGTATTCCCTAACTCGTACAGTGCATCATCAGCATACTTGGATTTTGGATACGATTGTACAAATTTGGTAAGGTCTTCTATCTTTTTTTCATTACGTGCTACAAAACCATAACTAATTGCTTTTTGGTACAACGCATAATCGGCATCAATACCTTTCATATCAATTGCCTTATTGTAGGCTTCCATTGCTGGCCAATATTTACCCGAAACAAAGTGGCTGTCGCCCAAACGTAAATACGCGTCGTTTAAACGAACGTTGTCGTTTTTATTGGTATCAATATACGTTTGGAAGTGTTTTGCGGCTTGCTCATACTCTTTAAGTTTAAAATAGGTATACGCTATGTTGTAATTAATGTTTTTATACTCGGGTGTGCCTTTTGCTTCGGCAAACTGCATGAATTGTTTAAAACTTAGTAAAGCCTCACTAAACTGGTCTAGCACATACTCCGTTTCGCCTTTCCAGAATGTAGCACGCGCCGTAAATCGAGCATCGCGTCGCTCTGCCAACGATTTTTTAAATAAATCGTAAGCGGCTTGGTAATTGCCATCGGTGTACAACTCCATCCCTCTGTAAAAAGCTACTTTTTGGTATGCTAATCTATTTTCGGGCGATTTATTTTTTTCTAAAAGTGTAAGGGCTTCTTTATAGTTTTTAGAGGTAATGTACGAACTGATTAATAGGTTTTGTACTTCTTGCTTAAAGGGCGTTTGCGGATATTTGGATATAAAGGAATTTAGCACCTCAGGTACACTTTGGTAAGGGTTACCAATTTCGTAGCTTAATTTAGCGTAGTTTAGGTAAGCATCCTCTTGTATTTTAGCATCAAAATCCATTTCAGATGCATTTTTAAATGCATTAAGTGCCTGCTGTTTTTTATCGGTTTTTAAATAGCTTTCTCCTAAGTGGTAGTAGGCGTTTTGTGCTACAGCATCGTTACCGCTTACAATTTTATTAAACTCGGCAATAGCACTTTCATAATCGCTTTGCATGTAATAAGCATAACCTAGCTGGTAAAAATCGGTATTGTTCCAACGCCCTTTTTTACCTCTGTATTCTTTTAAATACGGTATAGCATCATAATACTGCTTTAAGTTAAAGTAACTCTCTCCTATTATTTTATTCAGTTCCGATTTTTCTGCAGGACTGGATTTTGCCAACTGCTCTTTACCTAAATCAATTGCTTTTTGGAATTTACCCAACTTAAAATTCATATCTGCCTGAAAATAGGACATCTTCTCTTTGTACCTATCTTGGTCTTCTACCTGCTCAAAATAATCAGTAGCATCTTTATAGTTATCACTCTCATAGGCTATAAAACCCAAATAATATTTTGCCTGCGAGCCGTATTCTTTAGAATTAATAACTTTATTCAGGTACTTACTCGCCTGCTTTTTATCGCCCGCTTTAAAATAGCCATATCCTTTCTGGAAATTGTAACGCTCTTTATCGGTAGTACTCATATCGCCCTCATCAACTTTTTCGTACCATTTTAGGGCTTGCGCGTACTTACCTTGCCCAAAATAATAACTTGCTACCTCTATATACGCCTGATTTTGCTTGGTACTGGTAGGGTAATCCTCAACAAAATCCTCCATAAGCATATCCGCATTCATTTGGTTAAGTCGTATGGCGCAATTGGCAATATAATAGGCACAGTCTGATTGCACCTCCATATCCTGATTTTGTTTCTTTGTTTTTTCAAAAAGTATTTGTGCTGCCTGATATTGTTTTTGATTGTAGAGCACTACACCTTTTTCAAAATCTTTAAGGTCGTGCGTATAAATGCTGGACTGTTGTGCCGAAACGTGTATGCCATAAAGGGATACGGCAATTAGTAATAGCCTGTTTATTTTGCGCATAAGTTGTTATTTTATTAGGATAGCCAAATATATCAATTCTTATTTGTATTTAACGGATGTTAACAGGGTTTTAGTATCGCAATTGTAAATTGTACAGCAGCAAGTAGCAGAGCTTTTTGGTCTCTGAAACAAAAATTTTGAATACAGCCGTTATCTTACTACTTTTACCACACTAAATACGCCCTATATATGTTGCAACCCGTATTATCGTTACAAGATGTTACCGTTTACCAAGGTAACAATGCCGTACTTACTAACGTGAGCTTAGAGGTTAATTATGGTGAGTTTATTTACATAATTGGTAAAACAGGTACGGGCAAGAGTAGCTTTATGAAAACGCTATACGGCGACTTACCTTTAAAGAAAGGAAGTGGTTATTTTGTAGATTACGATTTATCTAAACTAAGAGAGCGCGATATACCTTACCTCCGCAGAAAAATAGGTATTGTATTTCAAGACTTTAAGCTACTCCCTGATAGAAATGTGTACGATAATTTGCTTTTCGTGCTTAAAGCTACAGGATGGAGCGAAAAGCGCGAAATGGAGGTAAAAATAAACGAAGTACTGGATAAAGTGGGCATGAAGAATGCCGTACACAAAATGCCCCACCAAGTATCGGGTGGTGAGCAACAGCGTATAGCAGTAGCGCGTGCTTTATTAAACGACCCTGAAGTGATTTTAGCTGATGAGCCTACTGGAAACCTCGACCCACAAACCAGTGTTGAGGTTATGCAACTGCTTAGGGAAATTAACCAAAATGGTAAAACTATAATTATGGCAACGCACGATTATGCTTTGCTAATGAAATTTCCATCTAAAACACTTAAATGTGATAGCGGTACACTCTTCGAGGTGGTACAGCGTACTGTTTAGTAACTTATTGCACATTCGTAGTCGCCTATGCTATCCATACTAATACCTACTTACAACTATAATGTACTGCCGATGGTAGAACAATTATACAGGCAGGCAGAAAGTTGTAACATAGCCTACGAAATACTTGTTTTTGATGATGCTTCGGCAGATGAAATTCAACAAGCAGAAAATCAGAAAATAAACCAGCTCCCGCACTGTAACTATACTATTTTACCAAAAAACATTGGGCGCAGCGCCATACGCAATTTACTTGCCCAAAAGGCAAATTACGATTGGTTACTGTTTTTGGATGCTGATACTATACCTGTATCTGACACGTTTATTAAGAATTATTTGCCCCATTTAAATGATGATGAAAAAGTAGTATACGGTGGCATTAAATATCAAGAGGAAAAGCCTGATACCGATAAACTCTTACGGTGGGTATATGGCAACGAGCGTGAGGCGCTACCTGCCGAAGAGCGAGTTGAGAATCCTCATTTATCCTTATTAACCTTAAACTTTGCTATAAAAAAAACAATTTTTAGTAAAGTGGCGTTTAACGAAACCATACCCAACTTACGCCATGAGGATACGTTGTTTTCTTACGATTTAAAACAAGAGTTTATAACGGTTGAGCATATTGATAATGCCGTGTACCATTTGGGGTTGGATACGAGCAGTATATTTATAAAAAAATCGGAAGAAGCCGTTATAGGCTTAAAATATCTTTTGGATAATAATCTTTTAGGAAAAGACTATTTGCGCCTTACTAAAATGTATTATAAACTAATTAAATGGCACCTAAAACCCATTGCAGCTTGGTTTTTTGGCATTTCAAGAAAAACATTCATCCGAAACTTTACAAGTACTTACCCTTCCATGTTTTTATTCGATATATATCGTTTATGCTATTTGTGTTCGCTTTAGTTTTTTACTAAGCTCTTAAACAATGTATCCCATTGTTCCATAATGGGCGCTATAGCAAATTGTTTTGCTTTTTGTATAGCATTTTTTCCCATTTCAATACGAAGTTCTTCATCTTGAATTAGCTTTTCTACTGCACTAGCAAAAGCCTCAATATCGCCATCCGTTATCAGTAAGCCATCTTTACCATCTGTTATAATATTTTTAGGTCCTACAGGGCAATCAAAAGCTACCGAAGGTACACCACAAGCTGCAGCCTCTAATAGTACCATCCCAAACCCCTCATAACGTGAGGCTAAAAGGTTAATAGAAGCTGCCTCAAAAACTGCTTCTACATTGGTGTTTGGTTCACAAAATAATACGTTTTTGGTTATATTAAGCTCCTCAGTAATTTTAGATATATCATAATCAGTATTTGAATCTCCATAGATTTTTAAAGTCCAATCAGGGTGTTTATCAACTACAATCTTCCATGCCTGTAACATTCTATCATATCCTTTTTCGCGCACCTGCCTACCTAAGGCTACAGCTATTTTGTTATGCAAATTACTAACGGAGGGATTTACAATCCAAGTAGGGTTTGGTATTACGTTAGCATTATTTAGCTTCCACTCTTTCAACCCTGAATTCGTCAATACAACAAATTTATCGTAACGACTAGCGTAATGTTGCATGTACTTACTAACCAAGCCTTTAAAAATACCATACGAGCTTAGTATAATTTGTTTGGAAACGTGCATTTCGTAAACTACAGGATATTGGTGTTTGATGAATTTGGGCAACAAAAAACTTTTAAGCCCATTATCGCACATTACTATAATATTTGGATTCAGTGCTTTTAATGTCGATTTGATAAGCTTTTTGTATGATGAATAGTAACTCAACAAAGAGCGATTGGGAGTTATTGTAAAAATTTTTATATCCGAATGGAAATTGTAACGTATAGGTTCTTCTGTTTTTGCATTAGTAACTATTATAGTAACATCATAATTTTTATGAGCAACTAGATAATTAGCTTTAATGGCTAAAATACGCTGGATACCACCTGCTCCACTAATTGTATTTGTTATATAAACAAGCCTCATTTTTTAGATTCAAGAAAAGCATCAAAATCACGTATATAGTCCTCCTCCTTAAAAACATCCGAAGCTATTACCAAACATACCGCCCCAGACGAAAAATTTTTAAGTTCTCGCCAGAGTCCTTGCGGTATAAGTAAACCTTGATTAGGGCGATTGAGCATAATTTTTTTTTCAGTAATCCCATCATGAAATACAACATCAAAACTACCACTAATTGCAATCAAAAATTGTTGTAAATTCTTATGGGCATGTCCTCCTCGCTCGGCACCGCTTGGTACATCGTACAAATAATAAACTCTCTTAATATCATAAGGTAATGTATTACCCTCAATAACCGAGAGGTTGCCTCTAGGATCTTCTATACGTGGTAATTGTATTAAACTTATGTTTTGTACGGTGGTTTCTTTCATTCTGTAACTTTTTTATACTCTTGCGCTCCTTTTCTAAAAATTCGATAATAGTGTAAAACAGAACGCAATTTTATGTTCTTTTGTTTTACTTGGAAAAATAAAAATACGATTGTCCATAGCAACGACATTGAGCCAAACATTTTTTTAGATAATGCACCATTAATAAAGTAATATCTATCACTGCCAGAATCCCTACCAGAGCAATCGTCAGGATGACTCACAATAAATTTAGGATAGTAGGCTATTTGCAGCTTTTTCTTTCTCACATTGTCCAAAAAAGCTTGCTCCAAACCATTACCAAATATAGCACCTAAACCAAAATTATCATCAAAAAAAGCCTTGCTCTGTTTCAGTTTCTTAATATTAACTACTAGCTCTATCGAACTAACATTCATTATACCAAAAATTGAAAGGTTTTTTATCGGAGAATTAGAGTATTCATTAAAAGGTATATCATCGGTTTTTGCCGCTTTAAACTTTACAACGGCAGCATCTGGAAACAATTTAAATCCGTTATCTATACTATTTAATAAATCATCTCTAAATATAACATCATCATCAGTAAGTATAGCATAAGTAGTGGTAATATTAGCTATTGCCATATTTCTACTGTTTGCTAATCCTCTTTCACTTGTATTTATTACCGTAATGTTGTTGTAAACTGATTGTAATTGCCGCTTGCTATCTGTTTGATTTACAATTAAGACATTGATACTTTTAAGGATACTTTTAGGAATTATAGCATCTAAAAAAATGAGATTTTCTCTAAACATAGTAGCTATAGCAATGGTAAGAGAATCTGCAGTAATCATTTATAATAGTATATTTGAACAAATATAAGATAATTACATTTACATGAAAATTTTGCTAATTGGCGAATATAGCAGGTTACATAA
This sequence comes from Flavobacterium litorale, assembly GCF_019613795.1. Taxonomy (NCBI): domain Bacteria; kingdom Pseudomonadati; phylum Bacteroidota; class Flavobacteriia; order Flavobacteriales; family Flavobacteriaceae; genus Flavobacterium; species Flavobacterium litorale. Next base: position 1,755,711 of record NZ_CP080429.1, on the reverse strand, counting down.
TTCACTTAAGGAGGGTTTAGTCAAATTAGGACACGAGGTAACTATAGTAGGTACTGGCGATGGCTTTAAAAATTATGATATTGATTACTCTATATACCCTAGCTTTATACTCAAATGGTGGTTATTTACTAAAATAAAAAATGGGCTTAGTAAGACCATTGGTTATAATGCCGAAATGACTGAAAAGGGTATTCGGTTTTACAAATTACTTCCCAAACTAAAAGGTTATGATCATGTTCAGTTGATTAATTCTGATGCTGTTCAAACACACCCTTGGCTAGAAATAAAATTGTATAAAAAATTATTACAGCAGAGCAAGCAAATGAGCCTTTTGATTTGTGGTGACGAAACACCTATTGTAGATTATAATTTAACTGGAAATCTTAAATATTCTGTACTTTCAGCTTATTTAGAAAACTCTAGACTAAAGGGTTTGTTTCAGTACTCACTAAAATATACTAAAAAAAATTACCGTAGGTTATTTGAGTGGGTAAAGGATAGAAGCAACGTTTTAATAACTTCTGATCTTGATTATGAAATCCCGATGCAACGTATGGGTTATACCACACATTTTATTCCGAACCCCATAAATACAGATCTAGTCAAGTATAATCAACCTGAAATAAGAGACAAAATTGTTATTTTTTTAGGTATAAACAGACTTAGTTACATTAAAAAGGGTATCCGATTCTTTGAGGAAGCACTAAAAATAATTGAGCATAGATATAGCGATAGGGTTGAGATAATAATTACTGAAAATGTGCCCTACAAAGAATATATAAAGCTATATGATGGCGCTCATATATTGTTAGATCAAGTTTATGGATACGATCAGGGATATAATGCTCTAGAGGCTATGGCAAAAGGTAAGGTGGTATTTACAGGTGCAGAGCAAGAATTTACAGCGCATTACAGACTAAAGGAACGTGTTGCAATTAATGCATTACCTAATACAGAAAGTATAGTACAGGAGTTATCTTTTTTAATAGAAAACCCTAAAGAGATTGAAGCAATTAGCAAAAGGGCACGTAGCTTTATTAAAAAAGAACATAACTATATAAAAATTGCCGAAAAGTATTTGAATACATGGTTTGAATAAAAAAGCCAGCAATGCTGGCTTTTTCTATTATTACTGTAATTTAGTTTAGTCGCTTAATGCTTTACAAACTTAATTGTTTCAGTATAATTATCAGATGATAGCTTAACTATGTACATACCTGCTGAAAGTCTTGGTACAGATATCGTAAAACGAGACTCCTTCTCAGTACTCTTATAAACTGCTTTACCATAAACATCGTAAACTTCAACTTGAAGAATATCTTTAATAGTACCAGTATAAACTATCTCAAACGTACCGTTGTTTGGATTTGGATATAGTTTACTCGCTAGAGATGAATCGTTTATATTTTGAATCCCTGTGGTTTTCTTTTTGGCTGCCCCTGGACGATCTTCACCACAGTAACTTGGAATTTCTCTTAGTTCACATACGTCTATATTCGGATCGAGCTTCAAATCAATGTAACCATCTGCATTCGGTTTAAAATCAGTATCTGACAATACTTCTATTTCACGCCTTGCAGTAAAATCAGCAGTACACTTGTCTCTAAAAGTTTGATTAGATATGGTAAGTTTATTATTAATGTGCGAGAGGTTAAAATCAAACCTGTAAAAGTCATGACCATCTATAACTGCATTGCCTGTAGCAGATTTCATTTCATGTGTAAATTCTACAGCATCTCCCGCTATAAGACCTCCTGCTCCAGACTTACCTGCAAAAATCTCGTTACCAGGTATAATTTCAAGATTTTTAGATGTCAATTGTAAAACATCTTCCGCTTCACTAGGCCATAAACAATTGTTAACTGAAAGCATCAAACCTATTGTTCCCGCAATATGAGGTGCTGCTGCTGATGTACCACCATTTGCCTGATACTCGATAATATTCTGTACAGCATATTCATAATATCTAAACAATCTGTAACCTGGAGCACATATGTCAACATCTTCGTTAGTTGTATGTGCCGTTTCTTTGAAGCCAAATACCTCACCATTATAATTTTCAGCTGCGTTTTGAGGTATTAAGTCTTTTACGAACCTAGATACTACTCCATACTCTGGAGGGTATGAATCTGTTGTTTCAACACCCCAATCATTTCTGTGGTTAACCGAAAGTACTGAAATTACATGGTTATATGATGCTGGGTAATATTTTAAACCGTTAGGGTAAAGATAACTAATATTATCAGCGGTATAAAATTCGCTTCTATTACCAGCACCTGCTACTAAAATTACTCCATAGCAATCATGTAACTCGTTGATCACAGCTTGATGTTCAGGAACATAATTATTAGCACCAAGATCGTGTCCTGATGTTATCCAACTCATATTAATAACTTGTACCCCATTAATAGCTAAATCTAAAAGACCATTATAGCTACCAATTGGTGTATTTATAATGGTACAATTTGAACAGACACCCACCATACCATGTGCATTATCACCTTGTGCTGCCGCAAAAGCTGCTACATTAGTACCATGACTACTGGACGAACTTCCATTAAAGCCTAAATGAGTTGTTTTAAATTTGAGATCATTACCCGTAATATCAACTTTTGTATCGGATATACCTAGTATTATATCCGAAGAACCCAAACTATAGTCCCAAGCTTTAGGAACACCTATGTAATCTAAATTTGATAAATCCGCTACACCTGAGTTTGGAAGATTATTAGACGTACCATAATCATCTGTATAGGTATCTAATAGCTCATACTCCATTCCAGTAATATCAGTATATTTTGTATACTTACGTGGAAACTTTTTTAGTACGTCGTCAATTAACGATTTATTGTAAGTTGACAGAGTAAATACATTCAGATTTTTCAACCAAGTTGAACTAGGAAAAGATTGACTAAATTGAATAATCTTATAGTTGGAGAAAAAACTTCTCTCTTCATCATTATCTCCAACATACTTATAATATTCACCATCTTTCTGAAATTTAGGAGCCTCAGAATAATGATTCACGTGAATATAGTATGTATATATATTTTTCTCTTGGCTATGCGACAACGAAAAAAATAATCCGCAAATAATTATAAAAATATTTTTCATAATTATTCTTAATTGATTTCTGCTTTTAACTCCTGAACTTGTTTGTTTAGCTCAATAGTATATAATGTTAACTCTTCTATTTTTTGCAAAAGTAGTTTATTCATTTCACCAAGCTCAATACCATTTTCTTCAACTTCTTTAGCAGACGGAATGTCAATAAGATGCCCTTTTTCTTCAATATGTTGCTCCACCTGTTCTAGTGTTGGTAAAGCATAATCTTCTTCAAAAACATAATCTGCCCAGGTAGTATAAACTTTTACCCTGTTAGCTCTAACATTACCATTTACAGATAAACTATAATTATCAGTACCGTCAGTATAAGAAGTTGTGCCTATACACATATACGTATTAACTTTAGGCATTACTACTGTTATGTTACTACTACCATCGTCGGTTACTCCAAAGTTTACTTGTTGGGTACTATCATACAAATTCATATAGGAGCCACCAGCATTATCTGCCCAAAACCTGTATCTAGACCTGTAGTTTCTGTCTTGAACAGTCATAAAAACAGCACCGTTAGGTAATAGGTTAGATTTTGGATAATCGTAAAAACCAAAAGTTCTAGCCCCTGTTGTGGGGTTTAACAGAGCCCCACCAGCAATAACTCTGGATTTATTGTTCATTTCATCTGAAGATGCGAATGTCTCATACTGAGATGCACTGGGGAAATTACCCTGAAAAATGCTAATATTTGCTTTTAAATTGCCAATAACATCTAAAGTCTCAGTAGGTGTAGTGTTATTTACGCCTATGTAGCCTGTAGTTCCATTTATAAATAAATGACCAAATGTTGACTGAAAATCTAAATTTCTTCCGGATAAACTAACATTACGATTAGACGTTAGCACCCCATTTGAAGTGTAAATGGTTTGAGCAGTTATTATACCGCTACCAGCAGCAAACATTGCCGCAATAAAAAAAATTTTCATGTTTAATATTTTAAATTAGTGAACGTGTAGGGTAAACTTAATAAAAAAGGGCAACTACCTCAAAGAACGACAGTAAACTTTAGGTTAAAAACCCTATTTATTCGATATAAAGAGCTTTTTCCTAAAATAAAAACCCAATACAAATAAATAAAGCATGTATGTAATGGCGTGCCCCATAACTGCGCCTTCTGCACCGAATAATCTTATAAAGTAGTGACTAGAAAAATATAGAATAACGTACGATGTTATTTCTGTAATAATAAAAGCTTTAGTCATTTTTTTAGCAAAAAACTCGTAACCCAATATTAATGCTATTACTTTTAAAAAATCACCTATTAACTGCCATAAAAATAAATCAGTCATTGGCAGAAAATCATCATTAAACAATAAACGAACTATGAAGTTACGAAGTAAAAATATAGTTAGTAATCCTAAACCAAAAATAGGAACTATTGTTTTATAATAGCTCCAAAATACATTGTTTGTTTCTTTATTTGTTTTTGCAGCCGAAAGTTTTGGAAAAAAATAAACCGTTAGTAATGTTGAGACAAACATGAGATAAAAAAACGAAATTCGACTCATAGCTTCCCAAAAACCAGCCTCATTAGCACTATGGTCATCAATAATATGTGTACGTATCGAAATAGCAACCAATGGTCCTATAGCTGTAGTTACCAAACTCATTAAACTATAGGACAATAGCCCTTTTAATATTGAACTGTCAAACTTTTTAATATGCAAAAATGAAAAACTTCCTAATTGTTTTTTAAGAAAATAAAAAGAAGCTAAAAACATAAGAGAGGGTGAAATTACTAACCCCAGTAATGCCCCTGGCACATTTAATTGCCAGATTAATATTGCAGATAATAATACTCCTGTTACATTACCCCAAATATTAATTTTTATAACTTCTTTATAGCGTGTTAACCCATTAAGGATACCTACAAAAACTAGATTACCGATATACCATGGTAATGCTAAAATCATTATCCTAAAAATCCAATCGTATGTATGCTCATCACCAAAAAAAAGAGTATTTAATGTATCAGCAAAAATGACTAATATAATACTAAGTACTATAATTGCAGCAAGTACACTGTAAAAAACGGTTGTTATTACACGCTGTTTTTTGGGATCGTCGTTTTCATTTTCGGCAATATATTTTATAATTCCATTCTCAAAACCAAGTGTACCAAATACTTCGGCTTGTCGTACAAAATTCCTAAAATTTCCTACCAACGCCAAACCTGCCGGTCCTAAAAAAATAGCAATTATTTTTGATGCTAATAATCCTCCAGCAATCTTTATCAATACACTAATGGTATTAAGTGAAGACACTTTAAAAATAGGATTATCTGTTATCTGCTTCAGAAATTTCAAGTATAAGCTTTTAAATTAAAACGGTATCTAGTAACCCAAAATTAGCAGTATCTATCTCGTAAAAGTCCTGTATTATAGTTCTGGCTCCAAAACTTTCTTTCCAGAATACTAGTCCATGATTGAGTTTTAGTCCTTGCTCTTCTGTAGAGGGTCCAAAATCAAAATATCTTTTGTCAGCAAATAAATCAATAATGTGATTATACAAATAATCAAGACTACCAAGTGCATTACGATCTTCTTCTCCTGATATGTATTGTGGGTGTGCTACGGTATCTGTAAGGTACACAGTTGTGCCTGCCACAATTCTATCGTTATCATATACATTAAAGTGGCGTATTCTATCAGGAAACTTGTTATGTAAATATATTATTTCTTCCAAACTATGTACAGGTTTTACTTTATGCCTATGTTGTAAATTAGGGATAAGAATTTCCTCCCAAAACAATTTAAAGTTCGGCTCCTCTGCTATACTAAGTCCATTTTTAACACCGCGCCTAATAGCTTCTTTTCGGGACTTAGTAACGGGTAATAAGTTATTTCTATCTATTACTGACAGCCCATCCCTACGCGATAACGTAGCATTAAGCAAAAACAAAACATACTCTTGCTCCTGTGCTGGAAATTTGTGATAAATAGCGGGCACGGGTTTTACATGCAACGTAGTAATAGTATTATTGGCAAGATATTCTAGTAAAATCCTATATAATACAATAACATCAGCTAGTTTTGTTTTGTTACCATACAACAACCCTCCGTAAGTAAGTCCTTTATGGGAATGCACTACGCCCCCTTCCCTATTGGCAGGAAAAACAGCAACAAGCTTTTCATTATTAAATAATAGTAACGAGAAATCCTCAAATCGGTCGCTATGGTACTCCATATAATCCCTATGGAAAAGAAAAGTTCCATTTTTAGTCTGGGCTATAAAATCATTCCATAAACTATAGTGAGAAGTAGTGTATTGCGCTATGCTGTACATTAAGTTTGGTGTAAACGAAAAGAGATGTTTCTAGTTTTTGGTAAAAATATAAAAATATTTAGCCGTTTTAAGCAACGTAACCTATAAACGTACACATTAAACCTATATTGTTTTACTTAAAAATTTGGTTTTATTAAATATTTGCTAATTTTAAAGAAAAAAAGCCAATTGCCGTGAAAAAAAAACTACCCTATCTGCTTTTGCTGCTTTTTGTAGCTTATTTAGGATATGCACAAGATATAGCACTTTACGAACAGTTTAACGGAAGGTACGATTTTACGTTTGTGGGTAATACGCTTAATCCTGCAGAAAACAACCCCGAACCTACATGTACCATTTTCACTTCTTCTTCGGCAGATTTAAACTTGGGTGCTAACGACCAAGTTGTTGCAGCCTATTTATATTGGGCAGGCTCGGGTACTGGCGATTTTGATATTGAATTGAATGGAAACCCTGTTACAGCATCGCGCGATTTTCCGTTAAGTGCTTTAAACACTGATGGGTTAACCCGTGATTATTTTAGTGCCTTTGCAGATGTTACTACGCAAGTACAAACTACAGGTAACGGTACGTATACCGTTTCGGAACTCGATCTTACGGCAGAAGTAGCCGACCCTTTGTACTGTAATATAAAAACCAATTTTGGAGGGTGGGCAATTATTGTTTTTTACTTTAATCCCGATTTACCACTAAACCAAATTAACCTATACGATGGTATGCAGTATGTACCATCATTTATAAATATTAGCCTACCTAGCCTTAATGTAATAGATAACGAGGGAGCTAAAATAGGTTTTTTGGCTTGGGAAGGGGATGCCTCATTAGCAGTTAACGAAACATTGAGCATTAATGGTAACCCGCTTAGTAACGACCTAAACCCTGTAAATAATGCCTTTAATGGTACAAATACTGTAACAGGCGCCACTGATATGTACAATATGGATCTTGATATTTACGATATACAAGATAATATAGCCATTGGTGATGAAACTGCTGAGATTACGCTCGAATCGGGACAGGATTTTGTGATGGTAAATGCCATTGTTACCAAATTAAACAGCCAGTTACCCGATGCTACCATTAGTATTGATAATATTGCTCGTGAGTGTAATTCGGGTGCTGTAGTATTAGATTATACTGTTTTTAACGTAAACAGTACCGAAGTACTCCCAGCAGATACCCCCATTGCATTTTATATAGAGGGCAACTATATTGGTGGCACAACAACAGTAGCCGAAATACCCATTGGTGGAAACGAAAGCGGTACGTTTGTACTAAACATACCAGCGGGCACCCCTATAGAATACGAAATACTAGTTGTAGTAGATGATGTAGGCGACGGTACAGGTGGCATTGTTACAGAAACAGACGAGACTAATAACAGCATCATCTTAAACGAAATACAATACGTTTCGCCACCGTTAGAGCAGCCTGACGATTTAATTGAGTGTGATACGGGTGCAGGTTTTGGCGTATTCGATATATCGGTTTACGAAGCGGAACTTCCAAATGAGGATACTGATAGTATCACATTCTACACCTCAGAGGCAAATGCCAATGTACCCGAAAACGCAATACCCTCGGCAGATTTAGTTAGTTTCCAAGCAACCGAAAATCCACAAGAAATATTCGTACGCCTCGAAAACGAACAAGGCTGTGTTAGTATTACATCATTTTTATTAGTAACAGACGATTGTTTGTACCCCGATGGTACCATTGTTATCAATACTATCGAGAAAACCTGCGATTCGCGCGTCATAACCATATCCTACACCGTAAATAATTTTAATAGCGACGATTTTTTACCCGCAGGTACGCCCATAGCTATTTATAATAACGGAGTATTTATAGGTACAGGAGCAACAACTCAAGATATACCCATTGGAGGTACCGAAAACGGAACTGTAAACGTTACCGTGCCTGGTACATTGCTCGATATTAATATTACTATTGCCATAGATGATATAGGCGATGGCACAGGAGAAGTAATTGAAACCGATGAAACCAATAATAACAGTGAAGTCGTTACTGACACCTTATGGGTATCGCCAGAAATAACGGAAGAACTGGACGATATTACCGAATGCGAAACCGATAACGGTACCAACATAGGTATATTCGATTTTTCAGGTTACATTGCATTATTACAACAAAACGCTACCGATGTAGTTACTTTTCATACCAATCAAGATGATGCCAATAGCGGGGAAAACGATATTGATACACCTGATAATTATACCTCATCGGGCGATAATCCGCAAACCATATACGTACGTTTAGAAGATGAAAACGGCTGTTTTGATACCACTACTTTTGATTTAATAGCCGTAGATTGCCTTTTCCCTGATGGAACTGTAGTTATAAACGATATTATTAAAACCTGCGATTCTAGGTCGGTAAACGTACAATATACTATTAACAACTTTAATAGTTTTGATGTATTACCCGCAGGTACACCCATTGGTATTTACTTAAATGGCGTAATGGTAATATTTACATCTACAATACAAGAAATACCTATAGGAGGAAGTTTAAACAGCAATATAAATGTCTCAATACCAAACTCAGCAGGGTTAAATTTTGAAATTACCATAATTATTGATGATTTAGGCGACGGTACAGGTGAAGTAACTGAAACCGACGAAACCAACAATAGTTTTACTGTAAACGATACACTCTGGATATCGCCCACATTCCCGTTACAACCCGAAGATATTACCGTTTGTGAAACCGAAAATAACTCCAATATTGGTGTTTTCGACTTCTCGGAATACGAAACATTGTTGCAAAATGCAGCTACCGATATCATTACATTTCATACCTCGCAAGAAGATGCCGATGATGACGTAGATAATATTGAAAATCCCGATAACTATACCTCGTCAGGCGATAATCCGCAAACCATATACGTACGATTGGAGGATGAGAATGGCTGTTACGTTACCACCACATTCAACTTAATTGCCGAAGATTGCTTGTTTCCAGATGGTATAATTGCAGTAGAAAACACGATTAAATCGTGCGATTCTCGTACTATTACAATAGACTATATTGTAGGTAACCCTGATAGTTTTGATGTACTCCCTGCCAACACACCCATAGCCATTTATAGTAATGGTGTATTGCTAACCACTACAACCACAACAGCAGATATTGCTATAAACGGTACCGAAGCGGGTACTATTAATGTAACTATACCCAACAACATACCACTAAACTTTGATATTACCTTAGCAATAGATGATACGGGTAATGGCAGCGGTATTGTAACCGAAACCAACGAAGATAATAATACTGATATTTTTAACGATACACTTTGGGTGTCGCCTGTGTTACAACAACCTGAAGATTTAACCGCTTGCGAAACCGATAACGGCAGTAATAGTGGTATTTTCGATTTTTCAGGGTATGAGGAAAGCCTAAAAAATAACTCTACAGATATCGTACGTTTTTACACCACACAAGAGGATGCAATTACAGGCGAAGATGCTATTACAAACCTTTCGGCATACCCATCTACCAGCAACAACCAAACTATATATGTACGCTTAGAAGATGAAAATGGCTGTTTTACCACAGGGCAATTTAACCTTATTGCTATAGATTGTTTGTTTCCAGATGGTACTGTAAGTATTGGCGACATTGCAAAATCGTGTAACTCCAGAATTATAAACGTAGCCTATACCATTAATAATTTTGATGCTTTTGATGTATTGCCATCGGGTACACCTGTTGCTATTTATGCCAACGATGAATTTATTGATTTTACTGAAACATTACTCGATATTCCTATAGGCGGTACAGAAGGGAGCATTATTACGTTAACAATACCTGACGAAATCCCCCTGACTTTTAATTTGTCGTTTGTAGTGGATGATATGGGCGATGGCACAGGTATAGTACAGGAAATGAACGAAGATAATAACAACACAACTGTTACCTTCTCATTAATCGTATCGCCAGAAGTACCACAGCCCCAAGAAGTAACAGCATGTAACGAAGGTTTTGATATTGGTACATTTGATTTTTCTGAATACGAAGAAACATTAAAAACAAACCCTAATGATGTTGTTTATTTTTACCATACAGCAACTGATGCTAACCAAGACAGTAACCGAATAAGCAATACTAATGCTTTTAAAAACACAAGCAACCCACAAGAAATTTTTGTTCGGGTAGCCAATGGCGAATGTTATGCTACAACATCGTTTTTGCTGCGTGCTATAAAATGCCCACCCACAACATTTAACTACGTTACACCCAATAATGATGGCTACAACGATCGGTTTTTTGTAGAAGGGTTACGCAATATATTCCTCAACTTTAAAATGAGCATATACAACCGCTGGGGTAGTTTAGTATGGACAGGTAACCATAGTACGGAGGACTGGGATGGTATTGCCGATGTAGAGAAAGTAGGACCACAAGATAATACGGTACCCGTAGGTACTTACTATTTTGTATTAGAATTAAACGACCCTGAATATCCTGAGCCTATTGTAGGTTGGGTATACGTAACGAAGTAATTTTTTTCTGTATTTACCGTTTTTAAAATACGATTAGTTTTTATAAATATTTTTATGCAGGTAAAAGACCTTAACATTAATACCGATATTTTTGAACTCTTTAATTCTACATGGAATGAAGACGCAAAGGCTAAGGTAAAAGAAATGGTTATAACACCTTTAATTACAAAGGAAGAGGTTATTTCGAGGCAACTAATCTTGAAAGGCTTTCTTTCAAACATCAGTGTTTTCAAAGATTACTCCTATTCTAAAATCGATTTTAGAGAAGTGAATTACTTTATGCAAAAGTATACTGATAAAGAATACTTACCCAAGAGATTATCTTTAAAACTCCTTTTATCTAAAAAGAAGTACTATCGTTACAAATCACACTGTATACAAGTAATATTCTTGTATCATAGATTACATAATCTATACGTAAAAAAACTTAATCTCGCTGAATTTCCAGAAAGTTATAAGGATGATATACGTACAATTGATAATTTCTTTAATAGCTTACGATTAGATTATCATGAAGAATTAATACGTGATGGTAATTTTAAAATAAAAGATATTAAGCGATTTATAATGATAATTTCAGAACGAAAAAAGCGAGATGAAATAGCCTTATTCCAAAAAAAATTTACTGAACTTGAAGCGTATATCTCTATAAGTTTAGGCATAAATATTTGTAAATTTACCTTCCCAAAAATAACTAATGAGAAATTCTATTTAGAAGAATTTTATCATCCTTTATTAAAAAAACCTGTAAAAAATTCTATTAAGGCTTTTAGCAATGTAAACTTACTCACAGGCCCTAATATGTCAGGTAAATCTACATTGCTAAAAGCTATAGGTATTTGTGTGTATCTAGCCAATATTGGTTTTGCTATTCCTGCAAGAGTTGCTCAAATTCCAAAGTACGGTAATATTTCTGTTTTCATCAACCTAAACGATGATTTACAGAGTGGCTATAGTCATTTCATGACCGAAGTTATTAACCTTAAAAAGGTTATAACTGTAGCAAAAAATAAAAAGTGTTTTGCTGTATTTGATGAACTCTTTAGAGGTACTAATATTGATGACGCGTTAGAAATAAGTGGCACAACATTAAAGGGAATGCTAAATTTCCCTGATAGTATGTTTTTTGTTTCTAGCCATTTACATCAGTTGGTAACCTATCCAGAAATATCAAACGACACTATATCCTGTTACTATTTGGAATGCGACCTCAAAAATGATGTCCCCACGTTTGTTTATACTCTAAAACCTGGTTGGTCGGATATTAAAATAGGTAGAATATTATTTGAAAAAGAAGGATTAAATGAATATTTACTAAACAAATAATTACTGCTCTCGCTCTAAAGAGGGTAAGGATAATTTATAGTATACTACCAATAATCGTACAAAAATCATTACCGCAGGTGTTAGTAAGTACACTATACTTTCGGGTACGTTTAGCTGTAATAACACAAAAAATACCGTACCGCCCAGTATACAAACAGTAGCATATACTTCTTTTCTAAAAATAACGGGGATTTCGTTACAAAGTATATCGCGTATTACACCGCCAAAGCAAGCCGTCATGGTACCTAACGCAATACAAATTGTGGGGTGTAAGTTGGTTTCCAACCCTTTTTCTAAACCTATTAGGGTAAAAACACCAAGCCCAATAGTATCAAATAAAAATAACGATTTACGGAGCTTTTCCAACTTCTTTCGGAAAAGAACAGCAATTACAAAACTGGCAATAATAGTATATACATAGTTTAAATCGAGCATCCAACCTACAGGTGTGCGCCCAATTAAAACATCGCGTAATGTACCCCCTCCTACTGCTGTTACAAAAGCAATAACAAAAACGCCAAACGGATCCATTTTTTTATTCATGGCAGTAAGCACACCAGATATTGCAAAAGCAAGCGTTCCGAAAAGATCGAGTAAGTAAAACATTACATTTTTTGGGTATAGTAATTATAATCATTCAGTACCGTTTCAATAAAAGCAGTAGCGTTTGCCGATACTGATTTTATACCCGTAACCGATTCTACTTTATCTTGCAATTTTTGTATCATAGCCCAATCCGCAGCTCGTAAACTCGTTTCATACGTTTCTTTAATAATTCGCACATCATTATCGCTTAGCTTTATAACTAACGAGTAGGTAGGCACATAATCATTATTCAGTTCGCGTAAAATAGTATGGTTTATATTAATATTATTTTTAAGACTAATAACTGCCGTACCAGCGGCTATATCGCCTAAGCGTTGTGTTTTTTTATTCACTAGCATGGTTATAAGCCCAATAAAGCTAAATACACCTGTAACCTCAACAATTCTAAAAATCCATCGAATTAAATAATCGCCAAACCCCGCTTGGTACCCATCTATTTTTATCACTTTTATCTTCATTACCTTTTTGCCAACGGTTTGCCCCTCCATAAAAGTTTCCAACAAAAGAGTATAAAACATAACAGGTAAAAAGAATATGGAATATACCGCGTTTTGAGACCAATAATCCAGTTCCGATAAGTAATCGTTAAAGCCCGTAACATCAAAAATAACAGCAACTAAAATAATGTAATACGCAATCCAGAGCACAAAATCGAGCAGGTATGCCAGTATGCGCTCACCAACCGATGCAGCATTAAAATTTATATTCACATTTTGTGTAGTAGTTATGGATAGTTCTGACATATTTTATATTTTAGCCTTATACTATGAGAGAAGTTGCTTTTATAAAACAAAATAAAGAAAAATGGCTCGAATTTGAGCAGGCTATTTTTGGTAAAGCTAAAAAAAATCCTGATGAATTAGCAAGTCTTTACATTCATTTGGTAAACGACCTCTCGTATGCACAAACCTACTACCCTAAAAGCAAGACGGTTACCTACCTAAACCATATAGCATCGGTAACGTATCAAAAAATTTATAAAACCAAACGCGAGGAGACTAACAGGCTGGTTTATTTTTTTAAAACCGAAGTGCCGCTTATTGTATATCAAAACAGGCGTTACGTATTATATGCTTTTATATTATTCTTTTTATTTGTTGGTATTGGTGTGGTTTCGGCTGCAAACGATGCTTCTTTTGTACGATTGGTAATGGGCGACTATTACGTAAACATGACTTTGGAGAATATTGAAAATGGTAACCCTGTTGCTGTTTATAAAAGTGGGAGTAATTGGGGCAGCGCTTTTGGCATAACATTAAACAACCTCAGAGTAGGCATTATGTCGTTTGCTTATGGCATATTAGGCGGATTTGGTACGGGCTATATATTACTACAAAACTGTATTATGTTAGGCTCTTTCCAATACTTTTTTTACGAACAAGGTGTTTTTTGGGAAAGTGTTAGGGGGATATGGATACATGGGGCTATGGAAATTTTTGCTATAGTGATAGAGGCTTCGGCTGGCTTTGTTTTAGGAGCATCAATACTATTTCCGAAAACGTACTCCCGAATGAGTTCGCTTAAAATGGGGTTTAAAAACGGAATAAAAATAGTGCTTAGTACTATGCCTTTTACCTTTGCAGCAGGCATGCTGGAGGGATTTGTTACACGCTACTCGCCCGATATGCCCCGCGCACTTAATATTTTTATTATACTATTTACACTAGCACTTATATCGTGGTATTTTTTAATTTATCCGTTTGCAGTAAATAAAAAAGTAAACAAAGCCAATGTTTCAACTCTATAAAAAGCGAAACTTTAATAGCCTTATGAACGATACCTTCATGTTTTTTAGGATGATGGGTAAAGATTATTTTGGCAATTTTATTAAAATAGCAGGAGGTATTTTACTGGTGTTATTGGTACTGGTTTACCTTGCAGGCGATATATACTTTGAAAGTATTTTTACAAGTGGTGTACAAGGCGTAGACAACAATAATATACTCACCAAATATTTTGATGATAACCTTGCCTACTTTATTACCATTGGTTGTATTATAGCACTATTAATAGTAATAATAACTGCAATAAGCTATGCTTTTCCTGTAGTTTATTTAAAATTACTGGAAAATAAAAAAAACACTACTACAAAAGCTATTTTAAAAGGGCTTAAAAGCAATACGTGGAAAATTATAAAATTTCTACTCTTCTCACTTTTTACGTTTTTACCTATAGCTACTATAGTATTAACGCTATCGGCACTACTTATTGTTATACTTATAGGCATACCCATAGTAATTATAATGTTTGCATTTATAAACTGTTGGATATCATTAGCCTTTTACGATTACCTTAATAACAATTCGAGTTACTTTGAGGCTATGGGAAATGCCTGGAAAGCAGTTTTCTCAAACTTTTGGACGCATGTAGGCGTTACAACCATCTTTTATGTTATAGTATATACAGTACAAAGTATTATATCTGTTGTAGTATATATTATAATAGGAGCTTTTACCATGATGAGTTCAAATAAATACGATGGTAGTAGCACAGATACAGCTTCTACATTAGGACAATTGCTATTAATTAGTACGCTATTATCGGTACTACTAAGCTATTTACTAAACAACCTAATAATGGTAAATCAGGGTATTATTTATTATAGTGCCAGAGAAGCCGATGAAAACAATTCGTTACACGCAGATATTGACTTAATTGGGAATGACCTTGAATAAAATACTTATATATCTGCTACATTTGGCAATGCCAGTGCTTTATGCTACCCCTACTGTACAAGATACTATTGCTACAGAAAAAAAAGAGGTAATTACGGTAGCGCAAGACAGTACTTTGGTTACAACTGAATATACTTTTACAGAAGGTTTTAAAAATAATTATACTGATGATGCTTTCCAGTACGAGCCTAAAACAAAAGCGAAAAATGATTGGGATCGATTTTGGGAATCTGTAGCAGAATTTTTTGATAGTTTATTTAAAACAGGAGAAAAATCGGAAAGTTCAGGAATAGGCACTTTCCTTACTTATTTTATAGCAGGTGCCATTGTATTATTTGCAGTATACATGATAGCACGTGCTGTATTGAATGAAGGAGGCGGATGGATATTCGGAAAATCTGCAAAGAAAATAATAGTGCAAGATATTGATGGCGAAGATATACACGAAATGGACTTCCCGTCGTTAATAGAAACCACAATTGGCAACGAAGATTATAGGCTCGCCATACGCTACTATTATTTATGGCTATTAAAAAGATTATCTGAAAGAGAAATCATCGAATGGCATTACGATAAAACAAACTCTGAATATGCTTACGAAATAAAAAATACCGATTTACGAGAAAAATTCCAGTACTTATCGTATGTATACGATTATAGCTGGTATGGCGAATTTCCAATCAACGAAAATGCTTTTACAAAAGTGCGAAAAGTGTTTCGCGAAACCTTAAATACGTTATAAAAGATGAATAAGCAACTCACCATTTATATCGTACTACTTGTAATTACACTAGGGATAATTATAACCATAGATGCCAATAAACCCAAACCTATAAACTGGGAGCCTACTTATAACACTAAAGATAAAATTCCGTTAGGATTGTACGTATTAGATAATGAAATTGACGGACTTTTTAAGAACCAAAAAGTAGAGCGGTTTAACATTACACCCTATGAGTTTTTTGACGCTACTTACGATTATGAAACAAAAAAATACAACGCTAACGGGACACTTATAAATATTAGCGAAAAAAATGAACTTGACAGAGAATCGGTAAATGAACTGCTCTATTTTGCAGAGCACGGCAATACCGTACTAATGAGCATGAAAACGTTTCCAAACGTGTTGCTCGATACGCTTAACGTAGTTACTGATAGGGGTTATTATATAAAAGATTCGATAGCAGTATACTTAGATACGCCAGTAGGTACACCTAAAAAACACTTTTTTAACGAAGGCGCTGGTCTTGATTATTTTAAGAGTATCGATACACTTACTACCACTGTATTGGGTTACCAAAGCTACACCAACAAAACACAAACCAATTTTATTAGCGTACCCTTTGGTAAAGGCAAGTTTTTACTGCACACCCAACCCGCAGCTTTCACCAATTTTTATCTGCTAAAAAACAACTATCATCAATATGCTGAGGGTATACTCGGGTATGTACCACAACAAGATGTGTACTGGAGTACAGGTAGTATTTATAACAGTCGTGTTTCAGGCTCAAAATTGCGCTACATGCTGGAGCAACCAGGGTTTAAGTCCGCTTTCTATATAGGGCTAATAGCCATCTTAATTTTTATAATTTTCAATGCAAAGCGTAGGCAACGTATAATTCCCGAAATTCCGCCTGTTAAAAACACAACTATCGATTTTGCCAAAACCATAGGTAACTTATATTATCAGGAGGGTAACCACCACACCATAATAGAAAAGAAAATTATTTACCTCCTCGAAAAAATACGTAACGATTATCTTATCGATACACACACGTTAGATGATGCATTTATCGAAAAATTACAGCTAAAAACAGGCAAACCCATTACGGATATACAAAAAGCAGTACATTTAATAAAAAAACACAGGCACCAGTTTGAGAGCACCGATGCCGATGTAATAGCTATTAATAAAGCCATTGAAAAAATAGGATTATGACAGATTTTGAAAATACAAATCCAGAAGGCAATATGCCCGAAGAGCAACAGCAAGCCCCTATAGCAAACCACACAGCAAGTGATGTAACTACAGAGCAGGAAAATGATAACATTAACTTCCAGTCGCGACTGGATTTAGAGGAGTTAAAACAAGGTATTACTGCTATTAGAGCCGAAATAAGCTCGGTAATTGTAGGGCAGCATAAAATGATCGATCAACTTTTGGTAGCCATACTCGCCAACGGTCATGTATTGCTCGAAGGGGTACCCGGTGTAGCCAAAACAATTACAGCAAAATTGCTGGCAAAAACCTTATCGTTAGATTTTAGCCGAATACAGTTTACACCCGACCTTATGCCGTCGGACATATTGGGTACATCGGTATTCGATTTATCAAAATCTACTTTCGATTTCAAAAAAGGACCTATATTCTCCAATTTCATATTAATTGACGAAATTAACCGTGCCCCAGCCAAAACGCAGGCTGCACTATTTGAGGTAATGGAAGAACGCCAAATAACGGTAGAAGGAGAAACCTACAAAATGGAAGCTCCTTTTTTAACCATTGCCACACAAAACCCTATTGAGCAAGAAGGAACCTATCGTTTACCTGAGGCGCAACTCGACCGTTTTTTGTTTAAAATTACTATCGACTACCCTAACCTCGATGAAGAGATTACCATACTACAGCGCGAAAACGCGCTGCAAAACAAGGGTAAGCTACAAAACATAAAAGAAATACTATCGCAGCAAAATATAATTAAGTACCAAGAGTTGGTAAAACAAATTGTTGTAGAGCCACAACTTATAGAATATATTGCCAAAATTGTAAGTAACACGCGCGAAAATGGCTTTTTATATCTAGGCGCATCGCCACGTGCCTCTATTGCAATACTAAATGCGGCAAAGGGATATGCAGCACTTAGGGGCAGAGATTTTGTAACGCCCGAAGATATTAAGGACTCGGCAATACCCGTATTACAACACCGCGTAGTAGTAGCGCCAGAACGCGAAATGGAAGGCTTAACAAGCCCCGAAATAATAACACAAATAATTGATAGCGTAGAAATACCCCGTTAATGAAATTTTTTAAACGCCTATATCTCAATAATTTCTTTTTCTACCTCGTTTCGGGTATCGTAGCCTGTTTTATAGCAGCCTATTTTTTGCCAGTGCTGTACAATGCCACGTGGTTATTGGTGTATATACTGTTAGCATTTTTAGTTATCGATATTTTGCTTCTTTTTGCTACCAACCAACGTTTTGAAGCAGAGCGAGAAACTGTAGAAAAATTTTCTAATGGTGATGATAATAGCGTTACCATAAAAATGCAAAGTGGGTATTCGTTTGCTGTAACTGCAAAAGTTATTGACGAAATACCAATACAATTTCAGGTACGCAATTTTAGTATCTCACGAAAAGTAAAAGCAGGCGGTACTAAAAGTTTTGAATATAAATTACGCCCTCTAGAACGTGGCGAATATTACTTTGGTAGACTTAACATTTACGTACGCTCGCCTTTACAGCTAGTATCACGTCGCTTTACTTTTGGCGAAGGGCAAATGGTGCCTAATTACCCATCGTATATACAACTCCGTAAATACGACCTCATCGCATTTTCAAATCAACTATCACAATACGGTTTAAAAAAGATACGAAAGCTAGGGCATACTATGGAGTTTGAGCAAATAAAAGAGTATGTATCGGGCGACGATATTCGTACCATAAACTGGAAAGCCACAGCCAAGAGAAACCAATTAATGGTAAACCAGTTTCAGGACGAAAGGTCGCAAAATGTATATATGGCTATAGATAAAGGGCGTGTTATGAAAATGCCTTTTGAAGGATTGAGCCTTTTGGATTACGCTATTAACGCTACGTTGGTACTTAGCAACGTAATTTTAAAAAAGCAAGACAAGGCAGGTATGTTTGCTTTCTCCAAGCGTGTAGAAAATCGGGTAGCTTCCGAGCGTCGTACTTCACAAATGCAGCGTATACTGGAAAGTTTATACAACATTAAAACCGATTTTTTTGAAAGTGACTACAGTCGATTATATGCTGACATTAAAAAAAATATAACACAGCGTAGTCTTATACTGCTATACACTAATTTTGAAACGTTAGATGGGCTTAACCGCCAACTACCCTACCTAAAAGGTATTGCAAAAAACCACTTGTTAGTTGTTATATTTTTTGAGAATACAGAACTCGACTCGCTTATAAACAAAAGTGCAACAAACGTACAGGAAGTGTACGATAAAGTAATTGCCGAAAAGTTTGCCTTTGAAAAAAGACTTATTGTAAACGAATTAATGAAATATGGTATTTATTCGGTACTAACAAAACCCGAAAATTTAACTATTGATAGCATTAATAAATATCTCGAAATTAAAGCAAGAGGGGCATTATAATTTGTAGCTAACTTTGCTACCCTTAAAAAAGCTAGGCATGAAACAAATTACAAGCATACAAAACCCCTATATAAAGCAACTCGTACAGCTACAAGAAAAAGCCAAAGCACGCAAACAATCGGGTACGTTTTTAATAGAAGGGCAACGCGAAATTATGCTTGCCAACAAAGGTGGGTATGGTATAGAAACTGTACTTTTTGTACCTGAGTTAATTACTGAGAACGAAGTAACACGATTAGGCGGACGCAATGCAACGTACATCGAAATATCAAGAGAAGTATACCAAAAGCTAGCCTACCGCGATACTACCGAAGGTGTTATTGCAGTAGCACAGTCCAAGACACTTAGCTTGGAAAGCTTAGAATTAGGAAAAAATCCACTTGTTGTTGTAGCCGAAGCACCCGAAAAACCAGGTAATATTGGCGCATTATTACGTACTGCCGATGCTGCAGGTGTTGATGCCGTTATTATTGCCAACCCAAAAACCGATTTATACAACCCCAATATAATACGCTCTAGTGTAGGCTGTTTGTTTACCAATGCCATAGCTACAGGTACCACAGCAGAAGTAATAGCCTATTTAAATAGTAATAACATCGCTATGTACTGCGCCACACTACAAAATGCAAACCCTTACCATGTTGAAGATTATACTACTCCTACTGCCTTAGTAGTTGGCACAGAAGCTACAGGGTTAACACAGGAATGGCGCGAGGCTGCCAAACAGAACATAATAATCCCGATGCAGGGCGAAATCGACTCTATGAATGTGTCGGTAGCAGCAGCAATACTTATTTTTGAAGCGAAACGACAACGCGGTTTTTAACATAACCTCTCCAATAGTACTCTAGCATTTCTAATAGCTATTATTTGTTTATAATAACTACTCAGTTGTTGTTAATCACAAATCATTTGCCTAATTTTAGACTATTGAACTATGAGTATGACAACAATAGATATTGAGCAAGAAAATAAGGCAATAGCCAAAGAATATAAGGAGCTTCTCCGCATTAGTTACCAAACACTTAGTATCGACGACAAAAAGCTAATCCGAAAAGCTTTTGATGTTGCTGTAGAAGCACACAAAGACCAGCGCAGGAAATCGGGAGAAGCCTACATCTTTCACCCTATTGCTGTGGCAAAAATTGTAGCGTCAGAAATTGGACTGGGTGCAACCTCTATTGCTTCCGCCCTGCTCCATGATGTAGTAGAAGATACTGATATTACCGTTGAGGAAATAGAAGACTTATTTAACCCCAAAGTAGCACAAATTGTAGAGGGATTAACTAAAATTGCTAAGGTAAAAACCGATCAAGAAATATCCATGCAGGCGGAAAACTTTCGCAAAATGCTACTCACATTAAATGATGATGTTCGGGTAATACTCATTAAAATAGCCGATAGGTTGCACAACATGCAAACTATGGAGGCTATGGTAGATTATAAGCAAGCCAAAATAGCATCAGAAACATTATACATTTATGCCCCTTTAGCGCATAGGCTAGGATTATACAACATAAAAAACCAACTTGAAGACCTAGGGCTTAAATATACTGAACCTGCCGTATACAACAGTATATTGAGCAAAATGAAGGAGAGCAAAGAGGAGCAAGATGCTTATATCGAATCGATATCGGAAGTATTAAAACAATCTCTTGATAGTGAGAATATAGAGTATGTAATAAAAGGGCGTCCAAAATCCATATACTCCATACGGCGTAAAATGCTCAACCAAGGGGTTACGTTTGATGAGGTTTACGATAAATTTGCACTCCGCATTATATACAAAGCCAACCAACAGGAAGAAAAGTTTCTTGCTTGGAAAATATACTCTATCGTTACCGACCACTACCGCCCTAGCCCTAGCCGATTGCGCGACTGGATATCATCGCCAAAATCTACAGGGTATGAGGCACTCCACATAACTGTTATGGGACCTAAAGGACGCTGGGTAGAAATACAGGTACGTAGTGAACGTATGGACGAAATAGCCGAGAAAGGCTATGCAGCACACTACAAATACAAACAGGGTAGCGACGGAGAGCATGGACTGGAAAAATGGCTCAACCTACTAAAAGAAGCACTAGAGAATACATCCAGTAACGCTGTTGATTTTGTAGAAGATTTTAAGTTGAACTTATATTCCAAAGAAATTTATGTGTTTACCCCTAAAGGCGAAATTAAATCGTTGCCTAAAGGTGCTACATCACTGGATTTTGCTTTTAGTATACACTCAGAAATTGGTTTGCATACTCGGGGTACACGCGTAAACGGGAAATTAGAGCCTTTAAACCATGTACTTGCCAGTGGCGACCAAGTGGAAGTAATTACATCTGCCAACCAAAAACCCAACCCAAACTGGTTGGACTACGTTACTACATCCAGAGCACGGAATAAAATTAAAAGTGTACTTAACGAGAGTACTAAAAAAATTGCCGAAGAAGGTAAAGAGCTACTAAAACGTAAGCTACGCCACTTAAAAGTTACACTTAACGAGAATACCGTAAACGAACTTGTTAATTATTTTAAACTCAAAACAAGCCTCGATCTTTTTTACCGTGTAGGTGTGGGTACTATTGATAACCAGCAGCTAAAAGATTTTGCTGCGATGAAGAGTAATACCCTTGTAAACTTCTTTAAAAATAAAATTAAGCGTACCCCTAGCGTACCGCAAGAGCAACTTCAAAAAGAGGAGATTAGCCGTAACTACGATTTACTGGTTTTTGGTAAAAACGAAGATAAGCTCGATTATAAATTATCCAATTGTTGCAACCCAATACCAGGCGATAAAGTTTTCGGGTTTATAACTATAAACGAGGGTATTAAAGTACATAAAAAAGATTGCCCCAATGCCATTAGGTTACAATCTAACTACGCCTACCGTATTATTACTGCCAAATGGATTGATTCTTCTCAAGAAGAGTTTAAAGCCACCATCAAAATTACAGGGATGGATACCTTGGGGCTTACCAATGCCCTTACAAAAGTGGTATCCAACATTATGCACGTAAACATACAAAGCATTTCACTCAGTGGCGATGCAGGTGTTTTTAACGGTCAGTTAACTGTAATTGTACAAAACAATACAATACTGAAAAAACTAATGGATAACATTAAAAAAATAGACGGTATTGACAAGGTAACTCGGATTCCTAATAATTGATGAACAACAATACAAATCGTAAGTTTTAGTATATAAGCTAAGTCATTTGTGGGCATAAATCCATTACATTTAAACAATAATATTTTACTTCAAAAAAATTAGATTATCTTTGTCTTTTGACACCTATTATAATGGACAACAATAAAAATCAGGAAATTGTAAAAAACGTCTTCACTAAGTTTTTAGAGGATAAAGGGCACCGAAAAACGCCAGAGCGTTATGCCATACTTCAGGAAATTTACAATAGTGAAGAGCATTTTGATATTGAATCGCTTTACATAAAAATGAAAAACAAAAACTATCGTGTTAGCCGTGCAACGCTATACAATACGATAGAATTATTGTTGGGCTGTAATTTAGTTAGGAGACATCAGTTTGGACAAAACCAAGCACATTATGAGAAATCGTACTTTGATAAGCAACACGACCATATTATAATGACTGATACGGGTGAAGTTATAGAATTTTGCGACCCCAGAATACAGTCAATCAAACAAACGATAGAAGAAATTTTTGGTATCGAGATACACAACCACTCGTTATACCTTTACGGAAATAAAAAGCAACCCGCTACTGATGAGTAATATTAAGTAACGAGTTGCAATAACGGCAAACCAACCCTGCAAAGGATTGGTTTTTGTTTTTAGAAAGAAACAATAACTACATATAAACAAACAACTATATAGTAATGACAGTAGATTTGCTGCTTGGACTACAATGGGGCGACGAAGGCAAGGGAAAAATTGTTGACGTACTCACAGCTAAATACGATATTATTGCCCGTTTTCAGGGAGGGCCCAACGCAGGGCATACCCTAGAATTTGATGGTATAAAACACGTTTTACGTACAATACCATCGGGTATTTTTCACGAAAAATCCATAAATATAATTGGCAATGGGGTTGTAATGGATCCTGTTGTTTTTCAAAAAGAAATAGAGGGCTTAGCTAAATTTAATATCGATATAAAATCGAGGTTATTAATTTCGCGTAAAGCACATTTAATACTACCTACACACCGTTTGCTGGATGCAGCATCAGAAGCAGCTAAAGGAAAAGCCAAAATAGGCTCTACATTAAAAGGTATAGGTCCTACCTATATGGATAAAACAGGTAGAAACGGTATTCGTGTAGGCGATATTGAACTAGCTGATTTTAAAGAACGTTACAGAGCTTTGGCAGACAAGCACCAATCGATGATTGCGTTTTACGATGTAGATTTACAATACAACTTAGAGGAATTAGAGGAAGAGTTTTTTACAGCCATAAAAGCACTTAAGGAACTTACTTTTATTGATAGCGAAGCTTACCTTAACAATGCTATGAAATCGGGTAAATCTATACTTGCCGAAGGTGCACAAGGCTCGTTATTGGATATCGACTTTGGTACATACCCGTTTGTAACCTCATCCAACACCACAGCAGCAGGAGCTTGTACGGGTTTAGGTATTGCACCTAACCGCGTGCAGGAAGTATTTGGTATTTTTAAAGCCTATACGACTCGTGTAGGTAGTGGACCGTTCCCTACAGAACTGTTTGACGAAGTAGGCGATGCTATGGCAAAAATGGGTAACGAGTTTGGTTCGGTTACAGGGCGTGCACGCCGTTGCGGATGGCTCGACCTTGTTGCTTTAAAATATGCCGTACAAGTAAATGGCGTAACACAACTGTACATGATGAAGGGTGATGTTTTAAGTGGTTTTGATACCCTTAAAGTATGTACTGCTTACAAATACAAAGGCGAAACAATAGACCATTTGCCATATAACATAGAAGCAGAAAACGTAACACCCGTATACGTAGAGAAAAAAGGCTGGGAAGCCGACCTTACAGGAATGAGTGCTTACGATGAATTACCTACTGAATTTAAGGAGTACGTAGAGTTTATTGAGAAAGAACTGGAAATACCAATAAAAGTAATTTCGGTAGGTCCAGACAGGACACAAACTATAACAAAATAAAAAAAAAGTGCTTTGAAATTTCAAAGCACTTTTTTTATACAATTTATGTAGTATTGCCTCGTTATGCATAAGCAAACTACAACAAAGCTATTGTAATGTATTTTGCGTAAATTTGCAGCAAATTTTATATTTTGAAAAAACTCCTACTATACATAGGGCTGGCATTTATAGTTTGTACTGTAGCAACAGCACAAAAAACCAAAAAAATACGACTTATAGATACG
The DNA here is from genome assembly GCF_019613795.1 of Flavobacterium litorale. Lineage (NCBI taxonomy): Bacteria > Pseudomonadati > Bacteroidota > Flavobacteriia > Flavobacteriales > Flavobacteriaceae > Flavobacterium > Flavobacterium litorale. The sequence continues at coordinate 1,730,477 of NZ_CP080429.1, read as the reverse complement.
GAGCATCTTGATGGTAACGAAAGTGAAATACCTGGTGCGGTTGTATTTACTGGCGATGTGCAGTTTGAGCATAACGGAGCTACCATTTGGTGCAATAAAGCCTACCTTTTTGAAAAAGAAAACTATGCTAAACTTTTTGGAGATGTTCGTATTATTCAAGGCGATACGATACACATGAACAGCCAGTACGCCGAATACAATGGCAATAAAGATTTTGCCTTTGCAAGCGGCAACGTAGCCATGAAATCGCCCGATATGCGGCTCACTACAGATACGCTCTATTTTGACAGAAGATCACAACAAGCCTATTACAACTCTTACGGTACTATTGTAAACGAAGATAATACCCTAAAAAGCAAATCGGGACGGTATTATATTAATCAGAAAAAATACCAATTCCTTACCGCAGTAACGCTTACCAACCCAGAATATGTATTGCAATCCAATCATCTGGATTATTATACCAACGCGGGGCATGCCTATGTTTTTGGTCCTACAACAATTACTAGCGAGGAAAACTATATTTATACTGAAAAAGGGTTTTACGATACCAAGAAAAACTTAGCCCGACTGCTTACAAATTCATACATTAAATACGATTCGCAACGGATTGAAGGCGATAGTATTTATTACGATAGAAACAGGGATTTTTCATCGGCTACCAACAACGTAAAAGTTACCGATACCGTAAACAAATACAACGTTAGGGGGCATTATGCCGAAGTTTATAAACAAAAAGACTCTTTATTTATTACCAAACATGCGGTGGCAGTTACCCTTGTAGAAGAAGATTCACTATACACCCACGCAAAACGTATTGTAATAACAGGTAAAGAGGGCGAGCGCGTTGTTAGGGGTTACAACAAGGCACGTTTTTATAAAACCGATATGAGTGGTAAGTGCGACTCGATACACTCGGATGAAAAAAGAGGATTAACACAACTTATTCGGAACCCTGTAGTATGGAATGGCGATAGCCAAATGACAGGAGATATTATACACCTTATATCAAACACCGAAACAGAAAAAATAGATTCGTTAAAAGTAATTAATAACGCCTTTATAATACAAAAAGATACTTTGGGCACAGGGTACAACCAAGTAAAAGGGCAAAACTTGTATGGCAAGTTTAAAGACAATAAACTTTACCAAGTAGACCTGATAAAAAATACTGAAAAGATTTTTTACATGTACGATAAAGGTCAGCTCACAGGTATAGATAAAGGAGTAAGTAGTAAAATACGTATGCGACTCAAGGATAATAAAATAAAATCGATACGCTCTATTAAGAATCCTGAGAGTAAATCCTATCCATCGTCGGAATTACCCGAAAATGTTAGGAAATTACGAGGGTTTATATGGCGTGGCGATGAACAGATAAAAACCAAAGACGATATATTTCCGTCCGAAGAAAAAGAACTACACGAGCAAATTGTAAATAAAAGCAAAGCTGATAAACAAGAGGCAGACGAGCCTATGGAGGTGCTACAGGAAACATTAGATTACGATAAAAACAATCCGAAAGAAGAAAAGCCTAAAACGGTACAACTCACTCCATCGCAATAGCAAAATTTACAATCCGAATAATTTTATAATTATAGTACACTACCCTAGGTGTAACATCATAAATACATGATTAACGATTTTTACAAGTATCAGGCACAAACTTCGCTACATCCGCTAGGTATGGAGGTTTCCCATGCCGAAGGCTCATACATATACGACACCAATAATAAAGCCTATCTCGATTTTGTGGCAGGCGTATCGGCTGCCAGCTTGGGGCACAAACACCCACGTGTTAATCGGGCAATAAAAAATCAACTCGATAAATATTTGCACGTTATGGTGTATGGCGAGTATGCACAGCACCCCGCCACCGAGTTTTGCAAATTACTAGCACAACATTTGCCGCCACAACTCAGTAAAACCTACCTAACCAACTCGGGTACAGAAGCTATAGAAGGTGCATTAAAATTAGCTCGCAGGGTAACAGGTCGTAGCCAGTTATTGTCCTGCAACAACGCCTATCACGGTAATACTATGGGCGCAATGAGTGTTATGGGGTTTGAGGAGCGTAAACAAGCTTTTAGACCGTTACTCCCCGATGTTGATTTTATTACATTTAACAACGAAGAGGATTTGAATAAAATTACCGAAAAAACAGCAGGAATACTGCTCGAAACCATACAAGGTGGTGCTGGTTTTATACAGCCCAAAAATAACTTTTTAAAAAAAGTACGTGAGCGTTGCAACCAAACAGGCACAGTAATGATTCTGGACGAAATACAGCCAGGTTTTGGGCGCACGGGCAAACTATTCGGTTTCCAAAACTACAATGTAGTACCCGATGTAATTGTAATCGGTAAAGGTATGGGTGGCGGTATGCCAGTAGGCGCATTCACCACATCGGCAGAAATGATGGATACATTGAGCCACAATCCTAAACTTGGGCATATAACCACCTTTGGGGGGCATCCAGTTATTGCGGCAGCATGCCTTGCTACTTTACAGGAATTGACTGAAACTGACATTATGGCGCAGGCTTTGGAAAAAGAAAAACTGTTCCGAAAATTATTAGTACATCCACTTATAAAAGAAGTTCGCGGTAAAGGGCTTATGCTAGCAGCCATGACTGAAAACGCAGAAATTACTAATAAAGTGATACTTCGCTGCCAAGAAAAAGGTCTTATCCTTTTTTGGTTACTTTTTGAAGAATGTGCCATACGCATAACGCCACCGCTCACCATATCGGAAGAAGAAATAACTAAAGGATGTGGCATTATTATTGAAGTTATGAGTGAAATACTTGATGAACAGCAAGAAAATTAACAAGTAGTATTGTTAATTAAATTGTTCAAAACAATACAGAATAAATTCTTTTAGAGCGAAACATTGAGTAACTTTAAGAAGGATAATTTAAACAATAGGAGTATGCATTTGAGCCACGAAGAAGAAGATCATAGTTTATCCTTAAAAAAGTTCGAATCGATGTTGAAAACCAACAAAGTTTTGTTCTTTGATTCCGAAGAGTTTGAAGATATCATACTTCATTACCTCGATAGCGGAAAGGTTAATTTAGCCAAAAAAGCCTTAAAACTAGGTTTGGAGCAACACCCCAGAGCTACAGGCTTAAAATTAGTACAGGTAGAGCTTTTAGTATTTGACGACAAGCTAGAAATAGCAGAGCGTTTATTAAATGAACTTTATGCCTTGGAGCCTACAAACGAAGAAATTTACATCCAAAAAGCCAATATATATTCCAAACGAGATAACCATACTAAAGCAGTAGAGTTTTTAAATGTTGCTTTACAATACACAGATGATTATGCCGATGTATACTCGCTAATTGGTATGGAATACTTATTTATGGATAACCTTGAAATGGCAAAAGATAGTTTTATTAAATGCCTAAACGAGGATACAGAAGACCATTCGGCATTATACAATGTAGTATACTGTTTTGATTTTCTTGACCAAAATAAAGAAGCCGTACAGTTTTTAAATGGTTTTATCGACCGCAATCCCTATAGCGAGGTAGCATGGCACCAGCTAGGCAGGCAGCATTATACCTTAAAAGAGTATAACGAAGCACTGCGTGCTTTTGATTACGCCACGCTTATTGACGATAGTTTTTTAGGTGCTTTTCTTGAGAAAGCGAAAACACTAGAGAAACTTGCCCGATATGATGAAGCTATTAATTGCTACGCCGTAACTATGGAGTTGGATGATCCTACGTCGTTCGCATTATTACGTGTAGGTAAATGTTATGAGCGTTTAGAGAATTATGAGAAAGCATTAGAGTTTTATAAAAAAACGGTACACGAAGACCCATTGTTAGATAAAGCATGGATTGCCATAACCGATTTTTATATCCGTCGTCAAAACTACCAAAAGGCGCTATATTACGCCCGAAAAGCAATTGGTATTGATAATGAGAACAAACGCTACTGGAAACGTTATGCCGTTATTAACAAAGAGCTCAACTTCCATGAAGAAGCAGAGCAGGGCTACCGCAAGGCAGTAGAGTTTGGCGATAACGAACTAGATACATGGTTATTTTGGGTAGATACGCTACGCTTTATTGGCGAAAATGAATCGGCAATAGCCACATTGCTACAAGCTACAGAGTATTATCCAGAGGAATATGAAATTGAATACCGATTGGCAGGGCTATACTTTATGGGTAGTGAAAGCGAAAAAGGTATTTTCCATATGAGTAACGGGCTACGCCTAAACTATAAAAATCATGTGTTATTGGAAGAGTTTTTTCCAACAATATGGAACTTTAAAACGGTACAAGATATTTTAGCACAGCACCGAACAAAATAATTATTTTAACAATTACATAAACCCAGCAAATAATAGAAATACTATTTTTGTTGGGTTTTTTATTTGTACCTGTATAGAGTTATCGTTAAAATGCATACTAAAATCAGTACAAAATCATAAAACAATAGGATAACAACAAAACATACCTGATGAAAAAGAAAAAAAAGGTTTTCGGATTAATAGGTCGTAACATCGACTATTCTTTTTCGGCGGGATACTTCAACAAAAAATTCAAAAAAGAGAAACTGAAACAATACACATACAAAAACTTCGATATCGAAAGTATAGATGATTTAAAAGTTATTCTTTCAGACAACGAAAATATTAAAGGGCTAAATGTAACCATACCCTATAAAGAGGCAGTACTCCCCCTATTAAATCGTGTTTCTAAAAATGCAAAACGTATTGGCGCAGTAAACACCATAGTAGTGGGTAAAAAAAAACTAAAAGGGTACAATACCGACCATTATGGTTTTAGGAAAGCCATTAAACCCATGGTGCAATCGCGGCATAAAAAAGCATTAATACTGGGTACAGGTGGCGCCTCAAAAGCAGTGGCGTTCGCACTGAAAAGGCTAAATATAGAGTACGATTTTGTATCGCGTACCAGTAGCGATGTGGTGTATGGGTATGATGATTTGGATGCAGCCATTTTCGCAGAGTATCAAATAATAATTAACACTACGCCTGTAGGCACATTTCCTAACATAGAAGAATGCCCACCTATAAACTACAACCTATTTACACCAGAACACATTGCTTTTGATTTAATATACAATCCTGAGGAGACAACTTTTTTAAAACAAGCCAAAGCAAACGGAGCTACAATACAAAACGGGAAGCAAATGCTTGTTTATCAGGCAGAAAAGGCTTGGAAAATTTGGAACCGATAATTGGGTAACCTATTGTAATTAAGGATTTTATTTATTTTACATTAAAAAAATATCAAATACTAGGTAAATTGATGTTTTCCTTTGAATTTTAAGTTGCCTTTACTATCTTTCGCAATCAAAGTAGTATAATTATTAAGCATTTACACAATGTTAGAAGAAAAGAATGATAACCTGCAAAATGCAGATGGAGATTCAATTACAGGAGCTGGAGATACCTTCGAGAATGGCTACCTGCCTGGTAGTAAAATTGAGGATATAGACGAGGATATAGACGATGCAGAAGATATAACATCTATCCACCAAACAGAAGGACAATTGCCTTTTGCACCTGAAGAAATGCTAAATAAAGGTAAGGCAAAGCCTGACGGTGAAGCTGATAACGAACGTACTGCTGTAGATGTTATTGACGAAAGTAATGCCGAAGATGATGAAAATGGCACTGCTAAGGAAAAAGAAGAACTTCCTGAGTTGAATTACGAAGCACTTTCTATGGAAGAGCTTGCTGACGCCTTAGAAAAATTTGCTCAGGCTGAAAATGTAATGTCGGTAAAAGGAGCTATAGAGGATATTCGCAAAGAATTTTATGCAAAGTACAACCATCTTATAGAGGAAAAAAAAGAAGAATACAGTAATGAGAATGACGGCGAAACTGATGGTTTTGAGTATAATTTTCCACTAAAAGGTAAGTTTGATACTATTTATTACCAGTATAAAGACAGAAAGAACAACCACTTTAAGAAAATACAAAACGACTTACAGGGTAATTTAGAAAATAGGCTTGCTATTATTGAGGAACTTAAAAACCTTGTTGATAGTGATGAGAACATGAAAGAAGCCTTAAAGCATGTAGGTGAACTTCGTGACAGATGGAAAAACGCAGGACCTATACCGCGCGATAAATACAACCATGTTTGGAATAATTTCCACTTCCATATGGAGCGTTTTTACGACCACCTTCATTTGGATAGGGAAACAAGAGATATGGACTTTAAGCACAACTTAGAGCAAAAAGAACGTATTATTGTCCGTGTTGAAGAATTGCTTAACGAAGAGGATATTATTAAAGCGTTCCGCGAACTACAGTCGTTACACAAAATGTGGAAAGAGGAAATAGGACCTGTATCACGTGAACACCGTGAAACGATTTGGAATCGTTTTAGCGAATTAACAAAACAACTTCACGATAAACGTGAAGCCTACAATGCTACGTTACGAGAACGTGAAGAAGAAAACCTAAAGAAAAAACAAGAAATTATAGCGCAAATTGAAGCTATAGCGCAAGAGCCTGTAACTAGCCACAATGGTTGGCAAGGACAAATACAAAAAATTGAGGCATTGCGTACTGCATTTTTTAATGCGGGTAAAGTACCTATGGAGGTAAACGAAGCTACTTGGGCAGCCTTTAAAGGTGCCGTAAGAAACTTTAATAGCGTTAAAAATGCTTTTTATAAAGAAATCAAAAAAGACCAACAGGACAACCTGAATAAAAAGCAGGAATTGGTAGAAAAAGCACAGTCGTTAAAGGATAGCGAAGATTTTACTGCCACTACACCTGTAATGAAGCAAATACAAGAGGACTGGAAGAAAATTGGTCATGTTCCCAGAAAATACTCTGATGCGTTATGGAAAGAGTTTAAAGCGGCTTGTAACCACTATTTTGATAGGCTCCATGCCAAGCGTAACGAAGCCAATAAAGATGAAATAGAAGCCTTTGATAAGAAGAAGGAATATTTAGAGTCTTTAAAAGAATTTGAACTAGTAGGCGACCATAAAACCGACCTTGATGCGATTAAAAAGCATATTGATAACTGGAAGGCTATAGGGCGCGTACCACAAGCCAGAAGGCATATTGAAGGGAAATTTAATAAGATACTAGATGCTTTGTTTGATAAATTAAGTTTATCGAAAAAAGAAACGGAAATGGTTAAGTTTAATAACCGTTTAGAACACCTTGCAGAGAATGAAGATAGTCGTAAAATGCAGAATGAACAGATTTTCATTATGCGTAAAATAGACGAGGTAAAAGGTGAAATACTGCAATTGGAAAACAACATTCAGTTTATATCCAATGCCAAGTCAGACAATCCGTTTTTAAAAGAAGTGCATAAAAATATTGACCGCCACAAAGAGGATTTAAAAATGTGGAAGGAAAAGCTAAAACAACTGCGTGCTTTTAACAAACAACAGGCAGAAGCTGATAATAACGGCGAAAACGATAACTAAACAAAAAAAGCGACTTTAAAAGTCGCTTTTTTTGTTTTACAGCTTTTTAGCATCGTTCCAAAACACATCCATCTCGGCAAGTGTCATATCAGCAAGTGGTTTACCCAGCTCATTAGCTTTAGCTTCGAGGTACTGAAAACGTTTTATAAATTTTTTATTGGTACGCTCCAAAGCATCTTCTGGATTAACATCCAAAAAACGTGCATAATTAATCATCGAAAAAAGAACATCGCCAAACTCAGCCTCAATTTTTTCCTGATTGCCCTGTTCTACTTCATCCTTAAATTCTTGCAACTCCTCCTCTACTTTATCCCAAACCTGGTGCGAGGCTTCCCAATCAAAACCTACGCCTTTTGCTTTGTCTTGTATACGGCTTGCCTTTACTAATGCGGGTAAACTTTTAGGCACACCCTCTAACACCGATTTTTTACCCTCCTTTAATTTTAGCTTTTCCCAATTCTGTTTTACCTGCTCTTCATTTTCTACCGCTACATCACCATATATATGTGGGTGACGGTGTATTAACTTTTCACAAATTTCGTTAGCAACATCAGCAATATCAAAAGCTTCTTTTTCGCTACCTATTTTGGCATAAAAAACAATGTGCAATAGTATATCGCCCAACTCTTTTTTAACTTCCTGCAAATCGTTATCCAGTATGGCATCACCAAGCTCGTAGGTTTCCTCTATGGTAAGGTGGCGGAGGCTTTGCAGGGTTTGCTTTTTATCCCAAGGGCATTTCTCCCTAAGATCGTCCATTATATCCAGTAGCCTGTTAAAAGCATCTAGTTGTTGCTGTCGTGTATTCATTTGTTTTTTTGTAAAAATAAAAAATCCTGTTGCTTAAAGGTAGCAACAGGATAAATTATTGTTATCTAAGATGTTTTTGTTACTTGTCAGATTCTTGCTCTGTTTCTGTAGTTACAGCTTCTTCTGTTTCTTCAGTAGGTTCTTCTATAGTTACAAGATCTTTCGCCTGTAACATATTATACCAGTTTATTATTTTTTTAATATCAGAGGCATATACTCTGTCTTCATCAAAATCGGGCATTACCTCACGGAAATAAGCTATAAGTGTAGCATTATCTTCTTTATGTGATATGGACGGACCTTTGTCTTCCTTTTTTGCAATAGCAGTAAAAACTTCCGAAAGGCGTACTTCTCCATCATAGGTATATACTGATATTTCAGATAGTAAACTTACGTTACTACGCAGTCCTACTGTTATCTTTTTTCCGTCTGTTAATGATTCTGCAACAAATCCTGTACGGGTTTGTACTTTTAAAGCATATAGTCCTGGTTTCCCAGAAATAGCTAATATTTTATCTATACTCATCGTCATTTTTTTTTAAGGGTCACAAATATGCAATGTTTGCACTTAAAAACAAAATTATCTGCCTCTTTTGGCAGCAAATTTCATTTTATAATCAGGGCGTATCTTACCCTCAAGTATGTTTTGAAGTTTCTTTTTTATCAATCGTTTTTTAAGCGACGATATTTTATCGGTAAATAATATACCCTCAATATGGTCGTACTCATGTTGTATTACTCTGGCAATCAAACCATCGTAAACATCAGTATGTTTTTTAAAGTCCTCATCGTAATACTCTATCGTAATTTGTTCCTGTCGGTAAACATCCTCACGAACATCGGGTATACTAAGGCAACCTTCGTTAAAGCCCCATTCTTCGCCATCCTCTTTAACTATAGTGGGGTTAATAAACGTTTTTGTAAATCCTGCTAATGCCTCCTGCTCTTCTTTACCCAGAGTTTCATCTTCACTAAAGGGTTTGGTATCAATTATAAACAAACGTATGGGTAGCCCTACTTGCGGTGCAGCAAGCCCAACACCATAAGCGTTATACATGGTCTCGTACATATTGGCAATAACCTGTTTAAGCTCAGGGTAATCTTTAGTTATTGCTTCGCCTTGCTTTCGCAACACAGGATCGCCATATCCAACTATTGGTAATATCATCTTTGTGTTTTTAGTTTTATAACCGCCGTATTAGTAGCCAATCAACAGCTAAATAGTGTGGGCAAAAATAGTGAATTAAAAATAATTTGTATAAGTATATACCGTTCCAAATGCTAATTTTTTGCAAGAATTACGGGTTATAAGCCATAATGGTAATGCCGTTTAGTACCTTTGCAGTACTAGCAAAATAAATGATACAAAAAGTAAAACAATTTACCGATAGCACTAACTTTACCAAGGCACTTACTGTTACGTTTGCAGCAGTGTTACCTGTAATTATACTATCGCAATTTGGTTTATTTGAAACTGGATTTGCTTTGGCAATTGGCGCAGTACTTACCTACCCTGCCGATATTCCGAGTAATATAAAACACCGTACACGAGGATTATTAACAGCATCACTCATCGTGGTTTTATGTACGCTAATAGCCAACCTTACCTACGTTATACCCTTACTATTTTACCCAATAACCATAGTGTTAGTCTTTTTCCTTTCAATGATATCGGTTTACGGGCAAAGGGCTACAATGGTATCGTTTTCTGGGCTACTTGCCATAACACTTGCTAGCGGACACATTCATTACGGGTGGGATATATTGGAGTATTGCTTACTTATATGGGCTGGTGGCTTTATTTATACAGCAACCTCACTACTATTTAATTACTTGAGCCCGCACCGCTATACTGAATTGCAGCTAGCCGAATGTTTAAAACTAACTAGTAAGTACATGAAGCAACGGGGGCATTTATGGGATATTGATGCCAACCGAGACGAGATTACCCAAAAGCAACTTTTTTTGCAGGTAGAGCTAAATACCAATCACGAAAATTTGCGTGAAGTATTGTTACGCCGAAGTTCTAATGCGGGTAACTCCAACCGTAGCCGTAAAATGCTCCTCGTATTCATATCGTTATTAGAAGTGTTAGAATTAGCACTGTCTACATCTTTCGATCACAGCAAACTACATCAAAAGTTTAGTACATCGCCCAAAGTACTCAGCACTTACCAAAATTTGGCTTATAATATTGCCAAGACCTTAAGAAAAATATCAAAAAGCCTCGAAAATAAAAAGGAGTATAAGGCTAAACATAAATTATTGCGTGATCTTGAAAAGTTTGAGCAAGCAATTCAGGACTACAAAAAGGCACGAGGTAAAGCAGCAGCAGATGTATACTTACTTACTAATATGTTGCACTATGCCGAAAAGCAGATTGAAAAGATTAAGGTTATAGAGCGTGCTTTTACCACCAAGACATCGCACAAGGATATGCAAGGACGTGATAAGGATTTAGAAAAGTTTTTAAAGCCCGAATATTATCCTTTACACACACTAAAAGAAAACTTAAGTCTATCGTCTACTATTTTCAGGTTATCACTACGGCTTACTATTACAATAGCTATAGGCTTTATAATTGGCGGATTATTCCCTTTACAAAATGTATACTGGATATTACTTACTATAGTGGTTATTATGCGCCCTGGTTACGGGCTTACCAAACAGCGGTCGTACCAGCGGATTGTGGGTACGGTACTCGGTTGTATTATTGCTTTTGGGCTACTTGCTGTTTTAAGTAACACTTTTGCAATAGCAGTATTAGCAATAACCTGTATGCTATTAGGGTTTACATTTACTGCCATAAACTACCGTATTGGAGCTACATTTGTAACCGTTTTTGTAGTATTTATATACAGTATGCTAAACCCTGATGTTAACGAGGTAATACAATACAGAATAATAGATACTGTTATAGGGGCTGGGCTGGCTTTTATTGCCAATTACTTTTTTTGGCCCGCTTGGGAGTTTATACAGCTCCCTGTGTTTATAAAAAAATCGATAGAAGGCAATCGAAACTATTTGGAGGAAATAGCATTGCTATACAACAAAAAAGGAGAAGTACCCACCTCCTACCGTGTTGCCCGAAAGAATGCGTTTATCGAGGTGGGTAACCTAACGGCATCCTACCAACGTATGACGCAAGAACCTAAATCCAAACAAAAGCAGCAAACACAAGCCTACAAATTGGCGGTGCTTAACCATACGTTATTATCCTCCTTGGCATCTTTGGGTACTTACATACAATCGCACCAAACGTCAAAAGCATCCGATGCGTTTAACGTAGTAATACAAGCTGTTATGCGAAACCTAAATTATGCAATAGCCATACTAAACAATGAAGAAAATACAGCCGTAACAGAACTGGAACAAACCCAAGAATTGGATGCACGCTTTACAGAACTCAAACACATACGCCTACAAGAGTTGCAAGCAATAGCACTAACCGATAAACAGGGTTTTAACGAGAAAATGCAAGAAGCACAACTTGTAATTGAGCAATTGGTATGGTTAAACAATTTATCTGAAAAAATTGTAAAGGCTAGTAAGCAATTGTAGTATCTATTTTATCATTTCCGTGACAAATAATCCTGTAGCATTATCGTTGCAGCAATTTCGTCAACAAGGGCTTTATTTTGGCGTTGTTTCTTTTTTAATCCGCTATCAATCATGGTCTGGAAAGCCATTTTACTCGTAAAACGTTCATCTACCAATGCAATAGGCATATTTGGAAATGTAGCTTTAAATTTTTCTATAAAAGCAGCTATAATGGGTGCACTCTGAGAGGGTTCATTATTCATCTGTTTAGGCTCTCCAATAAGTACCTTTTCTACACGTTCGTTTGTAAAATACTCGGTTAGCCAAGTTATTGCCGTTTCGGAGGGTATTGTAATAAGCCCCGATGCTATTATCTGCATTTCGTCGGTAACCGCTATACCCGTTCGTTTTTGTCCATAATCTATCGCAAGTATTCTCATGTGTAGTACTATTTAAGGTAGGCGTAATTATACCAAACTATTGTGCATTGTATGGTTTAAAGGCACCTTTTACAGTTTATTGGTATAACAAAAATACATTAAATACCAGCTTGTTGGTAATTTCAGTACTATTTATTCAGCATATAACACTAGCAAACCACTATATACCAGCTATATAAAATAGCATGTAACCACTAAAAACACAACCTAATAATTATTACACTAAAGCAACAAAAAGCCTTTACTCGCTAACAATTTTTTATTAAATTTAGATAATCACTCATATATGTATAACCAATTGAAAAGTATTCGTACTTTACACATGCTATTTGATAGTGATAATTTAACCAGATTGCTATCTTTGCCCAAAATGAAAAATTTGCAATGAATACTTTACAACCTATAATAGAACAGGCTTGGGAAAACAGGCAACTTTTACAGGAAGACAAAACCATAAAGGCAATACGAGAAGTTATCGAATTACTCGATAATGGGTCGTTACGCGTTGCCGAACCTATTACAAATGGATGGCAAGTAAATGAGTGGGTTAAAAAAGCCGTAGTAATGTATTTCCCGATACAAAAAATGGAAACATTAGAGGCTGGTATTTTTGAATATCACGACAAGATGCCATTAAAACGCAACTATGCGCAAAAAGGCGTTCGGGTAGTACCTAATGCTGTAGCACGCCACGGAGCCTACATATCAGCGGGGGTTATATTAATGCCCAGCTATGTAAATATAGGAGCGTATGTAGATGAGGGCACTATGGTAGATACTTGGGCAACAGTAGGTAGTTGTGCACAAATAGGTAAAAATGTACACCTAAGTGGTGGTGTTGGTATTGGAGGCGTATTAGAGCCTTTACAGGCAGCCCCCGTTATTATAGAAGATGGTGCTTTTATAGGCTCCAGATGTATTGTAGTAGAAGGCGTAAAAGTAGAAACAGAGGCAGTATTAGGTGCTAATGTGTGCCTAACAGCATCTACAAAAATTATAGATGTTACAGGAGATGCTCCTGTAGAGATGAAGGGTATTGTACCCGCACGATCGGTAGTTATACCAGGTAGTTATACTAAAAAATTTGCAGCGGGCGAGTACCAAGTGCCCTGCGCATTAATTATAGGTAAACGCAAACCATCGACCGATTTAAAGACCTCGCTCAATAATGCCTTAAGGGAATATGACGTAGCGGTTTAAAAACTGATAATGAGCGGAAACAACACTAAAATATCTGCCCTCGCTATTATTTATAACGAGGAACATAACATACGGGAGTACCTTAACAATATGGCTTTTGCCGACGAAATTGTGGTGGTAGATTCCTATAGTACTGATAGCACTCCTACTATAATTAAGGAGGAGTATCCGCATGTGCGTTTTTACCAACGTGCTTTTGACGATTTTTCGTCGCAACGTAATTATACTTTAGAACTTGCAACGTACGATTGGGTTACCTTTTTTGATGCCGACGAGCGTGTTACAGAAAAGGGAATTCGTGAAATTGTAGATACCATAAATAGTAACCCCGAAGAGGTTGCCCTTTGGGTTAAACGTGTTTTTTACTACCAAGGTAAACCGCTTGTAAATAACAACTTTAATGAGGATAGAACGGCTCGGGTATTCCGAAAATCGAAATGCCGTTATTCTGATAAACTAGTACACGAGAAGCTGACTATTGATGGAAAAAGCAAAGTACTTAAACACGCTATAGAGCATTACTCGTTTATTAACAAAAAAGACTTTTTAAAGAAACGATTACAATACTCTAAACTAAAAGCAAGAGAGTTTTATAACGAAGGGGTTACCACCAATATATTCCACTTTACGGTACGACCAGGTTTCCGATTTTTTAAATATTATATCCTAAAGTTCGGTTTTGTTAATGGGCGTCGTGGTTACGAAATTGCACGCATACTAGGGTACCATGTATACATGCGTTATGTGTATTTACGAGAAATGAATGCCAAACGCAAAAAAATATTGGTTATACAACAAAAAATGATTGGCGATGTATTAGCAAGTACAAGCATTTGCAATACGTTGAAAAATGAATACGAATGTTCTCGCATAGATTACCTTGTAAACACATTTACAACCCCCGTAGTAGAAAACAATCCAAATATTGATAATATTATTCCTTTTGAGGATGAATACCGCGATAGCAAGCTAAAATTTTTTAAATTTTTAAGGTGCATACGAAAAACTAATTATGATATTGTGGTTGATGCCTATGCAAAATGGGAAAGCGGTATTATAACGTCGTGCTCAGGCGCTAAATCTAAAATAGGCTATAAAAAGTGGTACACCTCATTTTTTTACAATAAAACGGTAGAGCCCGACAAAACAGTTTCAGGCTCAGCGTTATACCACCGCATGCAACTTGCCGAGGCCGTAACAGGCAAAAAGCACCCTATAGTATATCCTAAAATATACCTTACAAATGAGGAGCAGCAGGAGGCGAGAAATAAGATGAATGAGCAACTGGATTTACAGCTCCCAGTAATAATGATAAGTGTTTTGGGTAGTAATGATATTAAAAGCCTACCTGCCGCCGAAATGGCTAGGGTAATTGATAAAATTAGCAGCACTTGCAATGCGCAGCTACTGTTTAATTACATACCATTGCAAACAGAAAAGGCTAAGGAAATATACAACTTGTGCCAACCTAAAACGCAGGATAAAATATTTTTTGATTTCTATTTTAATGATTTAAGGGCTTTTTTAGCAGTATTAGGGCAATGTAGCGCACTTATAGGTAACGAGGGTGGTGCTGTAAACATGGCGAAAGCATTAAATGTACCTACGTTTACAATATTTTCACCGTGGATAAACAAAAATTCATGGAACATGCTTACGGATGAGGATAAACACAAGGCATTACATTTAAGGGATTATTTCCCAGAAATATATGGCGAAAAGCATCCTAAAGAGTTTAAAGACCAATCGTTGGAACTGTACAAAAAACTAACGCTAAATTTATTTGAAAAAGACCTTGAGGTATTTTTAGCTTACGTGATGCAGCAAACAGAAACAAAAACTACTTCTCACCCTTCACTATCCCGTAAGGAGTCCATTTAATTTTCTTTTCTTTTACTTCTTTACGTATGGCTAAATTAGCAGCAAGCGATTCGGGTGTTTTATACCCTCTACTATGGTCTAGGTGCAAACAAATAGCTTTATGGCGTATTTGCTTACCCATTACACCGTAATTTTCTAAACGCTCGCCAAATTCGCGGTCAGGACCACCATATTTCATGCGTTCGTCATAACCATTTATAGCAATCATATCTTCTTTAAAACCCGAAGAGTTACAATTGTTAAACGATGGCTTGGTAGTTGTAACAGTATCTAAAACCGTAGCCAATACGGGTGATGCAGTAAGTTTTAAGGTTTGCGAAAAACCCAATTTATCAATACTTTTTAGCCATTTAACGTCAAAGCAACGTTTACTCAGTATATCGTCTTTAGTAATAGCTTTACTGGTACTCATGGGGAGTTTACAGTATCCTCCTGAAAGAAATCTACCTTTCTCGGCAAACTTGGCATGTACTTCCACAAAATCTTCACGCGGAATGCAATCACCGTCCGTCATAATAATATATTCGTTGGCAGCCTCTACAATGGCAATATTTAGTAGCTCCTGCCTGCGATACCCTTTATCTTCGTGCCAAATGTGTCGTAGGGTAACAGGGTAATTAACAGCATAGCGGTCTATCAGGTCTTTTGTAGTACTGCGTGAACCATCATCGGCAATAATAACTTCAAAACCCTTATAAGTCTGGTTGCTATAGCCTATAAGCACTTTTTCCAGCCATTCTTCCGCATTGTATGTACTAACTATTACCGAAATTTTCATGTGTTTGCTTTTTATACCGTTGCTTTAAAACAACGGGCAAAGGTAGTTAATTTTATTTTTTTCGTAGTCCAAGTTTACGCTTAATGGCACGCTTGCGGTGAAACCTATTGGCAAAATACTGGGTGTGTTTTACCATTGGACGGAATACCTCATTGTACGTGCAACCGTATAATTTAGCATACTCATCACTCATTACCGTAATTAAGTCGGTTTCAGGTGTAAGTTTTGCCATATTAATAACGCGCTGCTCTAAATTCATTTTGGTATGAAACTGCATACGGTTAAGGTCTACCAAAAAAAACTCGTATTGCTCATGCCCTACTTTTTTTATTAGTGTATTACCAGGTGTATGGTCTAAAAAAGCAATACCTTTTTCGTGTAGCTTAAACGTAAATTGGGTAAATTGGCGTAGTATAATTTCGTGTTCAGGGTAATCCGTTACTTCAATAAGTTTCCTAAAAGTAAGGTCGGCTTCCAACTGCTCACTCATATAATAGCTATCTTTTAGGGATAATCCCACCCTATTCTCAAAATACGCGATAGGTTGTGGTGTACCAATACCATTTTGTAATAGTATATTGGCAAACTCATACGAACGTTGTGCTTTCGATTTTCTGAAAAATCGGTACACTAATTTATTTAATACATTAGGAACTTTAAACGATTTTACGTTTACGGTAGTATTGCCCAACTCAAATAGCTTGATTTTGTTTCGTTTACCATCGATAAACAAAGTACCCTGTGTAGTAAAATTTTCGATTATGGCTGTAATTTCTACAGACTTGTTCTCAAAATCAGGGTGTATAACGCTATTCATAGGCAATTGCTATTTTTAACAAAAGTAACCATTTGCATTTTAGACTTCAAATAATTGCTTTATTTTTACCAAATAATCCATAAACCCACCTATGTTTAGTCATTACCTCATTACCCGTTTTAATTTAAAAAATCCGAAGTGGGACGTTACCAAAAATAACGAATCGTTACTAACGGATGAGTGGCTGGAACATCGTTTGTGGCTTTTCGAAAACTTTTGCTTCCCATCGGTAACTGCACAAGCCAATAAAAATTTTACATGGCTTATTTATTTTGATGTAACTACAACTAATGAGTATCGGGAAAAAATTGAAGCTTTAATTGCTGGGCATAGCAACATAAGGTTATTTTACATTGAGGGCATGCCTGCTTTTTATCCTGAGATAAAAAAACGGATAACTGCCGAAACGAAAGACGTGCCTTACCTTATTACATCGCGTATTGATAACGACGATTGTGTGAGCAAAAATTTTATAAGCGAGGTACAAAAGCAATTTAACCAACAGGATTACAGGGCAATTGATGTTATAAAAGGCTATTCGTTACAGATAAAACCCGATATTATGTTGGGTAAAAAGGAGCATATTTTTAATCCGTTTATTAGCCTTATCGAAAAGAATGACGACCCAAAAACGGTGTGGCTTAACGACCACAACCATTGGAAGAAGGAAACACGGGTTACACAGGTTACGCATACACGCCTATGGATGTCTATCATTCACGAAAAAAACAAAGTAAATGAGTTTGACGGTTATGGCAACATAGCATGGAACGATATAAAAAATGAGTTTATTGTTTCGCCTACCATGGAGGCAAACATTAGTAAAAATATACTACCGCATAGCCAATGGGCTTGGACAAGTTTTAAAAATGCATTGTATGTAAATTGGGTACTATTCAATAAAATGCTCAAAAAAGCGTTGGGTATCTACAAGATTAAATCATAAATTGCCGATATGCGAAAACTACCTACTTCTACCCTTGTAACCCCTACCTATAACTGGCCTGAGGCATTGGAACTGCTTTTATTAAGCTTATTGAGGCAAACCCGCCTACCAGACGAGATTATTATTGCCGATGATGGTTCTACAGCCGAAACTAAAAAAGTAATTGATAAGTATAAGGAAAAGTTCAGTGTGCCGTTAATACATGTGTGGCACGAAGATAAGGGAAACAGAAAACCTGCTATAATGAACAAGGCTATAGCACAGGCAAAAGGTGATTATATTATTGAAATTGATGGTGATATTATAATGGAGAAGCATTTTGTAGAAGACCATTTACGCTTTGCCGAACAAGGAATGTATTTATTTGGTTCGAGAGTAAACATTAAGCAAGAAAAATTACCCGAATTATTTGAAAAACAACTTACTCATTTCAGCTTTTTATCTAATGGTATAAAAAAAAGAGGGCGTACACTACGTGTACCTTTCCTTATGCAATTTGCAAAACCTACAGAATTACGCTCTAAAAAACTTAGAGGTTGTAATATGTCTTTTTGGCGAAAAGACTTTTTAGCAATAAATGGTTTTAATGAAAACCTTGTAGGTTGGGGCATTGATGATTCCGAAATGATACAACGTCTTCACAACCTTGGTATACAAGGCAAAAGACTAAAATATAGCGGTATAGCCTACCACATTTACCATAAAGAACAATCGAAAAGCCATATTGACGTAAATAGAAAGATTGAAGAAGAAACTACTCTAAAAAAATTGACGTATATTGAAAAAGGGGTTAGCCAGTATCTATAATAATTCTATTTATGTATAGGCATAATATAATCGGAGAAACGTTTTTTTACATCCTCTCTGTTTAAGTATTTCGGTAGTACTTCCTCAGGATTCGCTATTTCAAATTCCATATCACGCCCAAATAAATCCCTACCCTCTTGTATCTTTTGGTTTATAGCGGCTTCATTTTTAAATTCTTCAAAATTATATTCGGTATGCGAAAACGATTCTAGCTTCTTCTTAATCATTTCCACCCCTCCCATATAAGTAAAGTGCCAACCTGCATTGGGTAGTATTTTGTATACTTCGCCTTTTCGTTTGGTGCGCATAATAGTTTTACGCAAACGATACGGTTTTTTCTTTAACAACTTGTAAGGTAGTAAAGCAGTGCAGTGCCATATTCCGCTTTCAGATTCTTTTTTATCCATAAGGCTGCCAGCATCATATACTATCTTATTATTAAAAAAGAACATAAACATATCCATTTTAAGTCCATAAATTTCATTTATACCTTTTGCAATACGTTCTTTTAATACAGAAGCACGGGGTATTTCATCAACATCCGATATCATAATAATATCATCAGGTTTACAACCCTTAAGCCCTTTTACAACGCTATCTCTTTGGTAAAACTCTAACTTCCAAGGAGAAAAAGGATTAATTATTGGTATAAACAACGGATAACTAGTAAGTTTTATATGAATAATCTTATCTAAAAATTTAGAAAAACGTTCCTTATTTTCTTCAAAAATAAATGGCTTTGGATTGTTCTGAAATGTCCTATCGGCTTCTACTAGCACAAATTTATCTACAATATCATTAAGCTCATTAAGTCTTACTTCTAAAATATCTAATTCATTAAAGAAAATGAAACAATCGTATACCATTGGTTATTTTTTGGTAAAAATAACTTATTTTATACTTACTTTGCACCTACATATATAATAATTTGTATAGCAATAAGCAGCCCATATGTTTGATATAGCAGTAATTCTAATTAATTATAATTCCAGCAAATACACTTTAAATTGTATCAAATCGGTTATAGCAAAAACCGCTACAAATATTAATTATCAAATTATAATTATAGACAACTGTTCTAAAAAAGATGATTTTGATGTCCTAGAGCAAGAATGTACTGCGCTTGGTTTAGAGCATTTAATACTTGTGCGAAGTAAAATAAATACTGGATTTGGAGCTGGTAACATGATGGGCGTACACTATGCCAATGCAAAATATTATGCTTTTTTAAATAACGATACACTATTTAAAAATGACTGTTTTACTATATTAAAAGATGCTATAGAACAAAATTCTGAAATTGGTATTGCAGGCGCACAGGCATACAATCGTAACGATAATTTTATGGTATCGTTAGACCATTATGCTTCTCCTTTACGTGAAATAATAGGACGCGGATTTTTAGAAAAAATAAACAGTAAAAAATATCCAAAACGTAAAAAGAGATATAACAAACCTGTAAAAGTTAATTTTATACCAGGTAGTTTTATGTTTATAAAAGCTGCTAATTTTGATGAAGTGGGCGGTTTTGATAGCAATATTTTTTTATACTACGAAGAAACCGACCTTTGTAAAAGACTTGCTGCAAATAAAAAATTTGCCTACCTGATACCGCGGGCTGAGTTTTTACATTATCATGGGGCAAGTACCGAACGCTCTATAGCTATAAAAAAAGAACTTAAGATATCATTGTTGTATGTAATACGTAAACATTATGGGTTGGCGGGTTTTAGTGTTGTGTGGTTGTACCTTACTATTAAGTACTTTTTTAGTAGTATTGTAAAACCCAGACATTGGAGTTTATTTTTCTTACTCCTTAAAGGTGCTCACATATCAAATTCGCTCAAACAACAACAAAAAATAAATACTGAATAACGCCATTATGGTAAAATTCCTCGACCTCCAAAAAATCAACCTCCAGCATCAGGAAGAAATAGAAAACCGACTTCTTACAACTTTTAGGAGTGGTTGGTATTTATTTGGTACAGAGGTTAAGCAATTCGAGAAAAACCTTAGCATTTACATTGGCGCAAAACATGCTATAGGCGTAGCCAACGGGCTGGATGCACTTAGGTTAATATTTAAAGCCTACATTGAGCTTGGTGTACTGCAAAAAGGCGATGAAGTTATAGTGCCCGCTAATACCTACATAGCATCGATATTAGCCATTACAGATAACGATTTAATTCCTGTACTGGTTGAGCCTGATAGTGATAGTTATAACATTGATATTACTAAGATTGAAAATAAAATTACACCCAAAACCAAAGCCATACTAATAGTGCATTTGTACGGGCAAGTAGTTTTCTGTAAAGCATTGCAAACACTCGCTATAAAACACAACCTAAAAATAGTAGAGGACAATGCCCAAGCCATTGGTGCAGCATGGAATGGCGTAAAAACAGGGAATCTTGGTAATGCAGCAGGTTTTAGCTTTTACCCAGGTAAAAATTTAGGGGCATTGGGCGATGCTGGCGCAATAACTACAAACAACGATGCATTAGCAGCAACAATACGTGCTATTGCCAACTACGGCTCGGAAGAAAAGTATATTAACAAATACCAAGGTTTAAATTCCAGATTGGACGAGTTACAAGCAGGCGTACTCAATGTAAAGCTACCCCACCTGGATAACGAAAACCAAAAACGCAGGGAAATTGCAACGTACTACAATAGGCATATAAACAACCCTAATGTAATACTGCCTGTTGTACCAAAAAACGAAACTGAACACGTTTGGCATTTGTATGTAATACGCACCAAGCATAGGGATGCACTGCAACAGTATTTAACCAAAAATGGAGTACAAACCCTAATACACTACCCTATACCCCCGCACAAACAAGCGGCTTATAAAAATTGGAATAACCTATCGTTGCCAATAACAGAGCAAATACATAACGAAGTATTGAGTTTGCCCATAAGCCCCGTATTAACGAATGACGAAATAAAAACGATTGTCAGAATACTAAATAATTTTGAAATCTAGATACACTATGAGTCAACAAAACATAAATACCGAAGTACATAACGCATTCGAAGTCATTAAAAATGGAGGCATCATCCTCTACCCTACCGATACCGTTTGGGGTATTGGCTGCGATGCCACAAACGCCGAAGCTGTAAAAAAAATATATGCATTAAAACAACGTGAAGAAAGTAAGAGCATGATTGTGCTGATGAACAGCGACCGCATGATGTACAATGTATTTAAAGAAATACCCGACGTGGCTTGGGAGCTTATAGAATTGAGCGATAAACCTACTACCTTAATACTGGATAATCCCAGTAATGTAGCCCAAAATATTATAGCAGCAGATAACACCTTAGCCGTACGATTAGTAAAAGAGCCTTTTTGCTATAAACTAATGGAACGCATGAAAAAACCATTAGTATCTACATCGGCAAATGTAAGTGGTATGCCTACGCCAAAATCTTTTAAAGAAATCGACCGTCATATTTTGGACGGAGTAGACTATGTCGTAAATTTGCATGACGAAAAAAATGCCGCAAAACCATCCACTATAATCAAGTTAGGCAACGATTTACAGGTAAAAGTTATTCGCCCTTAATGAAGGAAACTATTTCATACAAACAAGCATTAGATAACAACATATTTAATATCATCTCGCAAGCTGCAAACCAACTTAATGTAGACACCTATGTTATTGGTGGTTTTGTAAGAGATTTTTTACTTAAAAGAAATTTCAAAAAAGATATTGATATTGTTGCCGTAGGCAGCGGTATCGATTTGGCACAAGCAGTAGCAAAACTGTTACCCAACAAGCCAAAAGTACAGGTATTTAAAAACTACGGTACGGCAATGCTACAATACGAAAATGCACCTAACGATTTTATAGCCATTGAATTTGTAGGTGCTCGTAAAGAATCGTACCAATGGGAAAGCCGAAAACCGCTTGTAGCAACAGGTACGCTTGAGGACGACCAAAATCGTCGAGATTTTACCATAAACGCACTAGCACTTTCGTTAAATAAAGAGGATTTTGGAACATTAGTAGATCCTTTTAATGGCGTTGATGATTTACAACACGAAATAATCCGTACACCATTAGCCCCCGATACTACCTATTCGGACGATCCGTTACGTATGCTGCGCGCCATACGCTTTGCAACACAACTCGGTTTTACCATTGAGGAAGAATCGTTACAGGCCATAACACGCAATAAAGAGCGTATCAGCATCATATCGGGCGAGCGCATTGTAGATGAGCTCAACAAAATATTAATGACGGATATGCCCTCTACAGGCTTTAAACTATTACAGCAAACAGGTTTACTGCACATTATATTACCCGAACTTACCGCACTACAAGGTGTAGAAGAGGTAGAAGGGCAAACCCACAAAGACAATTTTTACCATACACTTGAGGTGGTAGATAATATAGCACCCAATACCGACGATGTATGGCTACGATGGGCAGCACTATTACACGATATTGGAAAAGCACCCACCAAACGCTTCCATAAAAAAATAGGTTGGACGTTTCATGGGCATGAATTTTTAGGAGGCAAAATGGTTAAAAAAATATTTACCCGCCTACACATGCCACTAAACCACAAAATGAAGTTTGTGGCTAAAATGGTAATGCTAAGTTCGCGTCCTATTGTGTTGGCGCAGGATATTGTGACCGACTCGGCAGTACGCCGATTAATATTTGATGCGGGCGACGATGTGGAGAAATTAATGACACTTTGCGAGGCAGATATTACCACTAAAAACCGTACAAAATTTAAAAAGTACCGTAAAAACTTTGAAATTGTACGCAATAAAATTGTAGAGGTAGAGGCACGCGACCATGTGCGTAATTTTCAGCCCCCCATTACAGGAGAGGAAATTATGGAGATTTTTAACCTAAAGCCCTGTAGGGAAATAGGTACGCTTAAAGAGGCGATTAAAGAAGCAATACTAGAGGGTGAAATACCTAACGAGTACGAACCCGCATATAAGTTTATGATGGCAAAAGCCAAAAAGATGGGATTAAAACAACAACAAGAGTAGGGTTATGAAAAGGAATAAGGCTGTTATTACATGGTTACTGGCAGGATGTGTACTGGTATTTATTATGGTAGTTGTAGGAGGTATTACACGGCTTACCAACTCAGGATTATCGATGACGGATTGGCATTTGGTTACTGATACGTTTCCGCCAACAAGTGAAGAAAAATGGAATGAAGCGTTTGAAGAATATAAAAAATTTCCTGAATATCAAAAAATCAACATTCATAACGATTTTACGATGGACGATTATAAGTTCATCTACTTTTGGGAGTGGTTTCACCGCTTTATCGGTAGGATAATTGGTATCGTATTTATAATACCCTTTATTTATTTCCTCATCCGAAAAAAACTAGATAAAGCTACCATCAGCAAATGCATTATTTTGCTACTAATGGGTGGTTTTCAGGGTTTTTTAGGCTGGTTTATGGTAAAAAGCGGGCTAATAGACCACCCCGATGTAAGCCACTATAGGCTGGCACTACACTTAACCTTTGCCTTTATAACCTTTGCGTATACGCTTTGGGTGGCGTTGGACCTTATTTATCCCGAGCGTAAAACACCTGTTACTACCCTAAAAAAAATAGCACGTGTAGCACTTGTAATTTTAATTATACAAATTATATATGGTGGTTTTGTAGCTGGGCTTGGCGCAGGTTTAGTACACAACACTTGGCCGTTAATGAGTGACGGGCAGTTGGTGCACGATAGTGTATTTATCGAGAAAAAATCGTTATTGCTTAATCTTACTGAAGGTAAAAGTGGCGTGCAGTTAGTACACCGTACTATAGCATATATTGTGGTTGGTATGATTGTATTTTTATACATTAAGAGTAAAAAATTCAACCTTAACCAACAGCAAAAATCAGGTTTAAATGCTTTAGTAGTTATTGTATTTATACAATTTGCACTAGGTGTTTTTACGTTGTTACTACGCGTACCGTTGTGGTTAGGACTAGCACACCAAGTAGTAGCTTTCTTTTTACTTTCGGCAATGGTATACACGCTACACCGATTGAGCAAATAACATTTGTGATAACCTTAGCAGGGTGTTAGGAGTAATTTTAGATTTGAGGTTGTAATTTTACACTATTAAATAACTAAAAAACAATATATTATGCCTAACGAACAAGAAATTAAAGGGAACTGGAATGAGTACAAAGGTAAACTGAAACAAAAATATGGTGAGCTTACTGATGATGATGTAACGTACCAAGAAGGTAAGGAAGATGAGATGTGGGGACGCATTGAGCAAAAAGTAGGTAAAACTAAAAAAGAAATAATGTCACTTTTTGACTAAACCGCTTCTTCCTCCTAAAAATACTATTAAAATAAATAGGGCTGTTTATATAAACAGCCCTATTTATTTTATGTATGGTATGCATTAATTACCAAGCCACTGCCTAAAATCGTTTACACGCTCTCGACTTACAATAACCTCATCATTATTGTAAGTAGGTAATACCACTTTAAGGCGCGAATTGGTATATACTACAATATCTTTAATAGCATCTATATTTACAATGTATTTTCGGCTTACGCGATAAAATCGCTCCGAATCCAATTCGGTTTCCAATTGCTCCAAAGTAGTTTCCAACAAATAATCTCTATTATTAGTAGTGTGGATGTAAGTGCCCTTATTTTCACTAAAAAAACATTCGGCATCATCTACATTTATCATTTTAAGATGTTGCCCCATTTTAATTGTAAATCGTCTTTTATAGCTCTTTTCAAGCGGATTTACTAGCATTTTTTTTATCTGCTCAAAATCTAACGATAGGTTTTGTTGTTGTGGTAAACTACTACGGTATTTGTTTATAGCAACCGCCAAATCATCCTCGTCAATTGGTTTTAAAAGGTAATCAATACTATTAAGTTTAAAAGCACGTAGCGCATACTCATCATAAGCCGTAGTAAAAATAATAGCACTGTTTATATGCACTACCTCGAATATCTCGAAGGATAAGCCATCTGATAGTTGTATATCTAAAAATATTAATTCAGGATGCGGGTTTTTCTGAAACCAATCTACAGCTTCCTCTACCGAATGCAACATGGTATCTGCAACTACATTTAATTTCTGCAATTTGCGCTGTAGTAATCGGGCTGCAGGTTTTTCGTCTTCAATAATAATAACGTTCATAACAATTATTGTATGATTAATTTTTTGAAAGCAATGTATTTATAATTAGTTAGTATTACTCCCATTTTTTATTTTCACGAGCATCTCCTGCCATCATTTGCGTAATTTTTTGTTCTTCCCAATTACTCCCCAAAAATAATAAGATACCAAATACGCCAAACGTATGGAAAGCAAGCCCTATACCCCAAAAAAATGCAGTACTAAAGGTGCTAAAGGTTAAAAAGTCTTGCTCTGGCTGTAAATTAACCCATTTTGAGGTAATTAAAAATCCGTTTACTACAAGGTAGGCAAAAAGGTGTATAAAGTAACCGCGTATGGCTTTCACTTTTTTTCTGGCACGCTCATAACGCATTCGCTCTTCAAATGAATTTTCCATAAGTGTTATTGTTTTACAATTTTGTTATTCTCTTTTTCCATGAGTTGCTCAATTTTGCGTTTCTCCCAATCTTTACTCAAAAACGGAAAGTCTCCAAAAATAGCCATACCGTGTACCAGCAGCCCAATACCTCCCCCTATGGCAGAGTACCAAAACCAATAATAATTGGGCGTATAGGTAAGGTTAATGTATATAAGTATTGGTATTACAATACAGTAACCAAATAAGCCACCATAAAAACCTTTTATAGCATTTACTTTCTTTTCTGCCCGTCTGTAGGCTTCTTGCTGATTGTAATTATCCATTATTAACGCCATTTATTTTGTTGTTCTTTTTCCATATACTCCTTAATTTTTCGCTCTTCCCAATTTTTGCCCATTACAGGAATAAAATTAAATACACTCATACCGTGTACTATTACGCCTATTCCCCATCCCATGGCAGGGTATAAAAACCATAAATGCTGCGGAGATGTTATGAGGTTTAATATTGCTATTCCTATTATTACAATTATATAAGATGTTAAATGACCGTAAAAGCCTTTTATATCTTCTACTTTTTTCTGCGCTTTGTAGTAGCTACTCTCATTATCAGTGTATGTTTGGGTTTCCATAATTGTTACTTGTTTTGTTAGTATGGGTAATTTTACTGTAAAATGAGTTTTGGTTTGGGTTATAATCACTTCTCGTGAGCTTATAATGGCGTAACGACTTATTATGTTTTGGAGCCCAACACCTTTTCGGCTACTGAGTACCTCTTTCTTTCTAAAATCATTTTGTACTACCAAATAGCCATTCTCCTCATATATTCTAATTTCCAATGGTTTTTTCTGGCTTACAATATTGTGCTTTATCGTATTTTCTAACAGTAATTGTAAGGATAATGGTACTACTTTAGCCTCGGGGTTGGATATTGTTTCGGGTAGCTGAAAGAAAATACTATTCTCAAAGCGCATCTTTAAAAGGTTCATGTACGTTTTAGCAAAAGCCAATTCCTCTTGTATGCTTACCAACTCTTTATCACGCTGCTCTAGTACATAGCGGTACACTTTGGATAACGATGTGGTAAAACGTTGGGCATTATCTGGGTTTTCTTCTATTAGAGAACTTAATACGTTTAGGCTATTGAATAGAAAATGAGGGTCTATTTGATTTTTTAGGGTTTCGAACTTTGCCGAGGCTGTACCTGCAATTATTTTTTGTTGTTTTACTTTATTTTCCTGATAGTTTTTGTATAAATAGAACAAATGAATTACTAAGGTTACTACTGCCGTAATAATCATCGAAAAAATATAATTCGATAGCGTTTCGCCAGCTGTAAACTCTTGTAGTGACTCTCCTTCTATTACAACATCTTCAAATAGTCGTAAAAAAACAATACATGCTAATGATACTATAAAAGATGCCAAAAACCCTATTAACACGCGCTTTACCGACATTTTTTTGCTATTATAAGCTTTATCTATAGCAATAAAAACAGTAGCATTTGCGCCATAAAGTGTAAAGGTATATAGCATGGTGTAAAGAAAGTTTACAAGCAAATAATAGTCCCATGCTAGGGTATGACCTGAAGTTAATTTGATAATTAGGATTACTATAAAAATTAGTATCCCAAGTAGTATTGCTTTAAAAAATTCTTTTAGTACTATTTTACCCATTACGGTTGCTATTATTTATTACATTTTTGTAACTGCTGCTCTGCTCTATCCAATCCCCAACTCGGATAAAAAGGGGTTGGTGCTTTAAAGGTAGCAAAAAGTTCTACAGCGCGTTTTACATCCTCGCACATTGCAGTAGTGTCGTTACCAAAATAAGCTGCCGTACCCATATCAAATTCTGCTTTAGAGAACACCACTCTCGGATTCTCTGGTGCAATTGCTAGTGCTTTGGCGTATATTTCATTTACTTTACCCGATAATTTCATACCATTCGTCATAGGGTCATACGTAATCCAAGCCGTATGTATCATGGCTTGCATAACCATTAGCTCGGGGTTGTTAGTACTGATTAGCGCGGCTTTGTCCTGTGCTTGTTGTGCCTTGCCCAATAGTGCAGCCATTTTATCCTTATCTTTTGTTTGAAAAGCGGTTGTAGTGTTTACCAAAGCCACATAATAAGAGGGCAACCAGTTTTCCTTTTCGGCAGCAGCAATTCTTTCAAACAAAGCCGCTGCCTCCGTATTTTTACCTTCGCCCCATAAGGCAAAGGCTTTTTGCATTCCTGTTTCGTATTGCGACTGTGCTGTTACTGCTGTGCATACTAATAAAATAAATGTTGTTACTAATCGTATCATAATGTAAAGTTTTAAATGATTGTTATAATTTGATGGTACAAAGATGCCAACTTTGCAGCCTGTATTAAAAAGTGTTTTACTGAACTGTATTATTTTGAGGATGAGTTGTTATTGGGGTAGAAAACAATTTACAAATTCTCCAACTGATTGGTTTTCTTGTCGGTACTAATGGTCCAGAAGAAACCAACGAAAAAGAATCGGTCGGCAGGTTGCCTTATGGCTTCTCTGGCAAATTGCCCATTGGTATTGGGTGTATTGGCATAGTTGTAACCAAATACATTATCGTTACCCGTAACGTTGGATATAGAGAAATACACTATTTTTTGCTGACTTAACAACCAAGCCCAGCTTATGCTAAGGTTATTAAAGTTTTTTGTTTTCCCATTCATAAAAGCAACTTCGTTTGGATTATCAAAGGGTCTACCCGAATTGAAACTATGTGTTATACCAACTTGCGATTTTAAGCTTTCTATCCAATATTTTGTAACTACCGAAAAATTGTGTGTTGCGATGTAGGACGGCGTTACTGATGTTTCGTAATTCCTGTAATACCGTTCACTATCTATGTAGGAATATGATACCCAATATTCTAGGTTTTTAAGGGTTTTATTGTCCCTCCAAAACAAATCGAGCCCCTTTGCAAAGCCATTACCGTTATTATTAAAAGTTGTATTAAATTGAGGCATATTGGTATTAAACTTAACCAAATCATCGTAATCTTTATAATAACCTTCTGCTCTAAACGTACATCCATTGTAGTTGTACATATAATTTAAAATGTAGTGGGCTGTTTTTTCGTATTCAAAATTTTTAAAGTATTTTAAATAGTCCTGCCTTGGCGTTTGGTAGAAATCACCATATGCTAACGAAAACTGCCCTTTCTCCCCTACCTTATAGGCTAAAGCAGTTCTAGGCTCGATAGTTGCATCGTTTACAATACTTGAATACGAACTTCTGAGCCCTGCTTTTAGCGCTAAATCTTTCGAAAAGAAAATATCTGCTTCAGCATACAATGCACCTATCGAGTTATAATACCCGCTAAGGTACATAAAGCCCGTTGGCTCGTTATAGTCTTCATTAAAATCGGTAATAAAATAATCTGCACCAAAAGCTAACTTAAATCGGTTGGTGAATTTCTTTTTCAATTTTAGTTTCATGTGCGAACTGTGTTCGGCATTGGTAACACTATTCGCATTAAGTCCTATATCGTTGTGCCCATAACCGTAGCTAAGCCCTGTGTGTACCGACCAATAGTTACCCAAAATACCTTTGTAGGACGTATTAACATACAAATTACTATTATCGATACCTGTACGAACGGGTTGGAGGGTATTAATATCGTTTTGGTTCAAACTAAAATCAGCATGATCAAAAGCGGCATACGCTTTAAACAAACCATTAGCAAATTTGTATCGGTACACCGTTTCTCCAGATAACGATTGGTACGGCTTGTTCCAGGTAACATTTTGAGGGATTAAATCCTGATAGGGTTCTAAATTAACGTATGCCATGTTAAAACTAAGCGAGCTTTTATTCCATTTTTGTGTATTACCTAAACCAAGCCCTACCGTCATTAACGATATATCGGTTTGCTCCTGTACAGGTTCATCAATAGTATTTAATAGTAATATACTCGATAGTGCTTCGCCGTATTCTGCTGAATATCCACCTGTAGAAAACGTCATCCCTTTAAACAAAAATGGCGAAAACCTACCACGTGTAGGCAAGTTATTGGCTGCTGCGCCATACGGTTGTGCTACCCGAATACCATCTACAAAGGTTTGGGTTTCATCAGCCTCGCCACCACGTACAAAGAGCCTCCCGCTTTCGCCAACGGTTTGTGTACCTGGCAATGTTTGTAATGCAGCAATAATATCGCCTGCGCTACCTGCTGTAGTAACAATATCTAGCGGTTTTAAAGCAGTAACTTTGGTATTATCGCCTGCCGAAAATGTACCTGCTGATATCACGACGGCATCGAGTGTATTTACATCTTCACGGAGTTTAAACGTTTGTGTTTTGTAGTTTTCTATTACAATATGTTGTCGTACTTCTTCAAACGATAAAAATGAAATAACGAGTATTTGTGACCCTTTTGTAGTAGTGGTAAAAGAGAAAGTACCATCTTTAGCCGAAGTCGTTCCGTCGTACGTTCCATCAATATAAATATTGGCAGCTATAATAGGATCGCCTTTACTATCGGTTACTTTACCCTTTATAGTCGTTTGAGCTGTAATAGTAGTTACCGTAAAAAGAATAAGGAATGTAAGTACTGATTTTATCATGCTGGTTGTTTTTGATAGCACAAAATTGCACTACGCTACATACCTTTCATAAAAAAACCTACTGAATTGTAAAATGAGTGTGACGAATTGTTTTAGAAACGAAAAAGCCTTCTCAATCGAGAAGGCTTTTCTAATTTTATATCATAATCTATTCGTAAGAATAATAATACTGTATAGATAGTTCTCCGTTATTGAAACTCTCTATTTTAGTAGGATAACCATCTTCATCAAGTTCATACTCAAACGTAGTATTACCATTATCATTTTGAGCAGAAAGAATGTAATAAACTTTAGGATTAGAGATCCCTCGATTCAATAATGCAGAGTTTATTTCAAAATAATTATTTTGATTGGTATTGTCTTCAATAACATTTATTGTTGTATAGGTGAAATTTGTAGTTTGGGTAACATAGGATCCATTTATGTAATTAGTATATAATTGAGTAACTAAATTTCCACCTTGGTATTGACCTTCAAAGATAGTGGGATTATCTCCATCATGAGTAACTTTATATACTAAATTATTATTAATAATATCGTAAACATATGTCTTAGGTGCTTGAGGTTGTACACTAGACGTTTCAGTTTCAATTATTTTATTTAGAGTATTATAATCAAAATTTTGTTCTGATGAATATGATGGAACTCCATCAGAAGTGTATTGCGTTTCTATTAAAATGAGCTTTCCTAAATCATCATATTCTAAGATTTGATTTGAAGTTTCTTGAGTATTGAAATTTTCAGAATATCTTTCAGTCAAATATCCTTCCTCATTATAAGTATAATAGTTTTCAAAATACAACTGATTGTTATTATAAAGGTATCTTTCCGTAAGCCTGTTGTTTTCAAACTTATTTAATTCAATTTGCTGTCCATCAATTACTTTAGAGATTTCTTTCAAATGTTTTTCAACTGCATCATTATATGTAGTAGTATCATCCGACGAACAAGAAATAAAAAATAATATTATAAAAGAAAGTAGTAATCTGATTTTCATAATTAACTGTTTTTTAGGAGCGCAAAAGTATCATTAAATTTCTTCTAATCAAAAAGCCTCCTCAATTGAGAAGGCTTTTTTTATTCATAATAAGTAATACGATGCTCAACGTAAATCTCACCACCAGGTATTATCGACTGAACTTTTATAGGATATCCATCACTATCAAATTCGTATACTTTTGTATGCGAGGGGTGCCCCCAATAAATTCCATCACTTCTTAAAAACTGAATAGGATAATTAATCATCCTGTCTGATACTCCACCGTTAAATAATGCTGCATTAGCTTTGTTACTACCAAATAAGTTAGTTTCTAAACCTAGGAACACAGAATTGCTAGTAATATTTGAATAATTATACTCTCCTCTAACTTCAGTTTCTGTATCATAAACATAACTTCTAAGGATTGATTCTATGTACGAAGCTGTACTCTCATCATATTGAAATTTTGAAATTGAAATGATATTACCATTCTGATAGGTAGCCTCTATAAATTCTGAATTCTCTGATGATCCTGTTTTGTAAACATAACCTTCATCATCTAAATACATTATTGATTGACCCGAATAATATTGACCTGGACCTGAATCAGTATGAGAATGAGTATAAGATTCAATAATTTGGTTAGAATTACTATAATCAAAATCTGAATGATCTATAGTTTGAGATACTCCATTTGAACTTTGAGTAATCCTATTCTTGGAAATCAATCTACCTAAAGTATCATACTCAAACGTAAAGTCAGTAGTTCTATCTGAATATATCATCTCCATTTCCATTAATCTACTTTCATTATCGTAAGTATATAAAACTTGTATATTAAAACTTCCATCACTATTATAACCTGAATAATGTTCAATGGGAACTCCATTTTCATATTTTTTCAATCCTACGTAAATTATTTCCCCGTCTAAATTAGTTGAGTACTTTGCAATTTCTTTTATGTGTTTTTCAACCGTATTGTTTTCATCAGTGGGTGTAGTAGTATCATCTGATGAACAAGAAATAAAAAATAACATGATCAAAGAGAGTAGTAATCTGATTTTCATAATTCATTGTTTTTTTAGGAGCGTAAAAGTATCATTAATTTCCTATAATAAAAAAACCACTCTGAATTAAAGTGGGTTTTTTATTTATAATTAAATTTTAAAAAATCAAATAATTACATATTCCTCCTGTACTGCCCGCCTACTTCGAACAATGCTGAGGTAATTTGCCCTAACGAACATACTTTTGTGGCTTCCATAAGTTGCTCAAAAATATTTTCGTTTTGTATGGCTGTTTCCTGTATTACTTCTAGTGTTTCTTTTACCTTTTGGGCATGTGCACTGTGCAATGTTTTAAGTGTTTCTATCTGGAATTGTTTTTCTTCCTCTGTAGCACGAATAACCTCTAGCGGTACTACGGTAGGCGAACCTTTACTACTCAAGAACGTGTTAACGCCTATAATAGGAAACTCTCCTGTATGTTTTAATGTTTCGTAGTATAAACTTTCTTCCTGTATTTTACTACGTTGGTACATGGTTTCCATAGCACCTAATACACCTCCGCGCTCTGTTATGCGATCGAACTCCGTTAATACGGCTTCTTCAACTAAATCCGTCAACTCTTCTATAATGAATGAGCCCTGAATTGGGTTTTCATTTTTAGCTAACCCCAATTCTTTATTGATGATAAGCTGAATTGCCATAGCACGGCGTACACTTTCTTCGGTAGGGGTAGTTATCGCCTCATCATATGCATTAGTGTGTAACGAGTTACAGTTATCGTAAATGGCATACAATGCCTGTAGCGTGGTACGGATATCGTTAAAGTCGATTTCCTGTGCGTGTAACGAACGACCTGATGTTTGTATGTGGTACTTTAACATCTGCGCACGCTCGTTAGCACCGTATTTATTTTTAAGGGCTTTTGCCCATATTTTACGTGCGACACGACCAATTACGGCATACTCAGGATCGATACCATTACTAAAGAAGAAGGACAGATTAGGTCCAAAGGCATTAATATCCATTCCTCTACTCAAGTAATACTCCACATAAGTAAAACCATTAGCTAACGTAAACGCTAATTGGGTAATAGGGTTAGCTCCTGCCTCGGCAATGTGGTATCCTGATATAGAAACCGAGTAGAAATTACGTACATTATTGGTAATAAAATACTCCTGTACATCGCCCATTAAACGTAGGGCAAACTCCGTAGAGAAAATACAGGTATTTTGTGCTTGGTCTTCTTTTAAGATATCAGCCTGTACTGTACCACGCACTTGGCTTAGGGTACGGGTTTTAATTTCAGTGTATACATCAGCAGGGAGTATCATATCTCCCGTAACCCCCAATAACATTAACCCTAATCCATCATTACCCTCTGGTAAGTCGCCATTATAACGAGGACGTTCAACACCTTTATCAGCATATATCTTTTTAATTTTTGCTTCAACTTCTTGCTCCAATCCGTGTTCTTTAATATAAAGCTCACATTGCTGATCGATAGCAGCATTCATAAAGAAACCTAATAACATTGGTGCAGGACCATTAATCGTCATACTTACCGATGTCATGGCATGAGCCAAGTTAAAGCCAGAATATAGTTTTTTAGCATCGTCCAGGCAGCAAATAGAAACTCCTGCATTACCAATTTTACCGTAAATATCGGGGCGGAAATCAGGGTCATTACCATATAGTGTTACACTATCAAATGCTGTAGATAGTCGTTTGGCAGGCATACCTAAACTTACGTAATGGAAACGCCTGTTGGTACGCTCGGGTCCTCCCTCGCCTGCAAACATACGGGTAGGGTCCTCTCCTTCACGTTTAAACGGATATAAGCCCGA
The DNA here is from genome assembly GCF_019613795.1 of Flavobacterium litorale. Lineage (NCBI taxonomy): Bacteria > Pseudomonadati > Bacteroidota > Flavobacteriia > Flavobacteriales > Flavobacteriaceae > Flavobacterium > Flavobacterium litorale. Next base: position 1,695,870 of record NZ_CP080429.1, on the reverse strand, counting down.
TGTAAAAGGGAATTCTCCTGGCACATTTTCCTGCAAACACCAGCGTAGTATATCGCCCCAAGCCTGATATTTTGGTAGGGCAATTTTTGGTATTTGTGAGTGCGATAACGACTCGGTATGCGTTTTAATATTTATTTCTTTGTTGCGTACTTTAAACGTATATACTGGGTTTTTATATTTGTTAACTTTATCTTCCCAGTTTAAAAGAATTTCCCAATTGTAGGGGTCTAAATCCATTTTTACACGATCAAACTCTTTCAGTAAAAGTGATGATAATTCCTGTTTACCATCTTGCCCTTCAGCTTCATTTAAAGTAATTGAGTCTTCATCAATACCATGTTTTGCCATTGCGGGTACTTTGCCCGTAACCGACTCTATGGTTTTATAAATACCGTATAATTTCTGAGCTACTTCTTGTTGTGATGTTGCTATGACATCGTACTTACGATTGTTCTCTGCAATTTCGCTAAGGTAACGGGTACGATTGGGTGGAATAACAAATATTTTCTCACTCATTTCGCGGGTAATCTCAAAAGTCGATTGCAAATCGGCTTCTGTTTTCTCCACTATGGTATCCATTATCTTTTTGTACAACGTATTCATTCCCGGGTCGTTAAACTGAGAGGCAATAGTACCAAATACGGGTAAAGTCTCAGGATCGTCGTGCCAAAGGTTATGGTTACGCTGGTATTGTTTTTTAACATCACGAAGCGCATCTAGCGAACCACGCTTGTCAAACTTATTAATAGCAACAAGATCAGCAAAGTCGAGCATATCAATTTTTTCTAACTGTGTTGCTGCCCCAAATTCGGGCGTCATTACATATAGTGATACATCAGAATGTTCTAATATCTCTGTATCGGACTGCCCAATACCTGATGTTTCAAGAATTATAATATCGTATTTTGCCGCTTTAAGCACCTGTATGGCTTCGGCAACATATTTAGATAGTGCTAAGTTACTTTGGCGTGTAGCTAACGAACGCATGTATACCCTTGGGTTGTTTATGGCATTCATCCTGATACGGTCGCCCAATAAAGCACCCCCTGTTTTACGTTTTGATGGGTCTACCGATATAAGACCAATTGTTTTCTCTGGAAAATCGATTAAAAAACGACGTACCAACTCATCTACTAATGATGATTTACCTGCGCCACCTGTACCTGTTATACCAAGCACGGGAATTTTTGAGGTTTCGTTTTTCTTATGAATGGCATCTAATGTTTCCTTTGCTATTTCTGGAAAATTCTCGGCTGCCGAAATAACTCGTGCAATAGCTGTTGGGTTTTTATCTTCAAGATGGTTCGCTTCGCCATTAAGTTTATCCCCAATAGGGTAATCGGCACGTTGTACCAAATCGTTAATCATACCTTGTAGCCCAAGCTCACGACCATCGTCGGGTGAGTAAATACGGGTAATACCGTAATCGTGTAATTCTTTTATCTCTTCGGGCAGAATTACACCGCCGCCGCCGCCAAATATTTTAATATGTCCCGCTCCTTTTTCTTTCAGGAGGTCGTACATATATTTAAAATACTCGTTGTGTCCGCCTTGGTACGAGGTCATTGCTATAGCATTGGCATCTTCTTGTATAGCAGTATTTACTACTTCCTCTACACTGCGGTCGTGCCCTAGGTGAATTACCTCTACGCCTGTGGTTTGTATAATACGGCGCATAATATTTATGGCTGCATCATGTCCGTCAAATAACGAAGCTGCGGTAACTATTCTAACTTTATTTTTGGGGGTATAAGGCTGTGCTTGTTCCATCATTGAGATATCTTCAATATTAAGCACGCAATTTACGGAATTATTAAAAATTTCAAAGCAGATTGCAGGTATAAAAATAGATATAACAATTATACGTACAAAAAAGCCTCTGCAATGCAGAGGCTTAATTTATAAAGGGTTTTATTTTTAGGTAAACATGCTCATATCTACATCAATGTTTAGTCCTTTAGCTATAGCCGTACCCAAGTTTACATCAGCTCTAAACCAATGGCAAAGTTGCCTGTTTATAATCTCTTCTTTTTTGGGTCCTGTAATACCATTCATAGCACCAATGGTGTTGCTTATAGTATTTTGCTTGGCATCGTCCGTCATTAAACGGAACAGGTTACCTGGTTGTGTGTAATGGTCGTTTTCATTTTCTGCATTACGGTCATACCAATCAGCTATACTGCTTTCCAACCCCTGTGCAGGTTCTTTATAACTTTCATCTATTGTTATATCGTCAAAACTATTCGGGAAATAATTGGGCTTACTACCTCCGTTGCCATCAATACGCATAGCACCGTCGCGCTGGTAATTGTTTACTGCAAATGGGCAACGGTTTACGGGTATTTGCTCATAGTTAGCCCCCAACCTGTAACGGTGGGCATCGGGGTAAGATAACAGTCTGCCTTGTAACATTTTGTCTGGCGAGTACCCAATACCATCTACGATGTGTGCAGGTGCAAACGCAGATTGCTCTACATCTTGAAAATAATTATCGGGATTACGATTTAGCTCTAACACGCCTACATCTATAAGCGGATAATCGCCATGCGGCCATACTTTGGTAAGATCAAATGGGTTAAGATGGTACGTTTTCGCCTCTGCCTCCGGCATTACCTGTATTTTCATGTTCCATTTCGGAAAGTTACCTTCGGCTATATTTTCAAAAAGGTCACGTTGCGAAAAATCAGGATCTTTACCCTTCATTTCCGTTGCTTCAGCATCGGTAAAATTTTTAATGCCTTGCGCGGTTTTAAAGTGGAATTTCACGTAAAAACGCTCATTATCCTTATTAAGTAACGAAAAGGTATGGCTCCCATAACCATTCATGTGCCTGTAACCATACGGCGTACCCCTATCGCTCATTAATATTAATACTTGGTGCAAACTCTCGGGGTTTAGCGACCAGTAATCCCACATCATGGTAGGCGACTTCATATTGGTTTGCGGGTCGCGTTTTTGGGTATGAATAAAATCGCCAAACTTTTTAGGGTCTTTTACAAAAAATACGGGCGTATTATTCCCTACCAAATCCCAATTGCCATCTTCGGTATAAAATTTGAGTGCAAAACCACGCGGGTCGCGCTCGGTATCTGCCGAACCCTTTTCGCCTCCTACGGTAGAGCAACGAAGCAGTATATCGGTTTTTTTTCCTACTTCCGAAAATAATTTTGCTTTGGTGTATTTTGTAATATCGTTGGTTACCGTAAACGTACCAAAAGCAGCCGAACCATTGGCATGCACTACCCTTTCGGGGATGCGCTCTCTGTTAAAATGCGCCATTTTTTCGTGCAGTATGTAATCTTGCAATAGTATCGGACCACGAGGTCCTACCGTTTGCGAATCTTCGTTTTCAACATAAGGTCTGCCAGACGATGTTGTTAGTTTATTATGTTTCATACTATATAGGTTTTTAAGTTAGTACCATAAAATTACAATTTAAATGCTACGGTTTTAAAAAACTATATTGTTTATTACTATGAGTAAATAGCACCCCTCTATTGAAATAATTTTTACTACGTTTAAAATACTTCTGTAGTATTAAAGAGAAGTATAATTAATGTAATAGCATTATGAGAAGAGGAGATAGATACAAATTTATTGTCCAGAACTTCCAATTTCGTAAAAAAAGTAGTTGCTTTACAGAATTAATAACCAAAAACAATTATTTATGAGAAGAGTACTTGTTGTTACCCTCACTTTTGTACTGTTTACCCTATCGGGATGTGCCGAATTACAACAAATAGCATCACAATTACCCGATGCAGGTGGTGTTGGACTAAGTAATGCTGATATTGCAGCAGGACTAAAAGAAGCACTTGATAAAGGTATTGACAAGCAGGTTGCAAAATTGACTAAAACAGATGGCTTTTATAGAAACCAAGCTGTAAAAATACTATTACCACAAGAATTACAAGACGTAGATAAAACGTTACGCAAAATTGGCTTGGGTAATCTTGCCGATAAAGGGTTGAAGATGATGAACCGTGCTGCCGAAGATGCGGTTAAGGAGGCTACCCCAATATTTGTAGATGCTGTTAAAAACATGACGTTTAACGATGCTAAAAACATCCTTATGGGTGCCGATAATTCGGCTACGAATTACCTGCAAAGTGCTACCTCAGCACAATTGTATACCAAGTTTAACCCCGTTATAAAATCGTCTTTTAATAAGGTAGGAGCCGATAAAGTGTGGAGCAGTATAATCTCTAAATACAATACGGTACCTTTTGTAGAAAAAGTAAATCCAGACCTTACGGATTATGTTACTAATAAAGCACTAGAGGGTGTGTTTACCATGATAGCAGTAGAGGAAAAAGAAATACGTACCGACATTAACGAGCGAACCTCTACGTTACTGAAAAAAGTATTTGCCTTACAAGACTAAAAAAGCATAGTAATTTCATTTCCAATAACATATCATAACATAGACTTAACAAATAATCAAAATTTAATTATTTATTTTGCACTCAAATAAAATGAGTTATCTCATATTTAGTTAGGGTTAGTTAGAAAAATGCCGATATTGTATGATATCGGCATTTTTGCACTATGCTAAGCGTTCCTGTAATTGTTTAAAATAAGGGAATGCTTTTACCATTCGGCTACCATACCACGAAAACATTTCACCATCTACAAAAACCGTTTTGGCGTGGTGGGTAAAACGTCCTACCTCAAAAGCATCTTCCTCTTTAAACGGGTAAGGCTCAGAAGATAATAATACCACATCAGGGTCGCCTTGTATCCGTATTTTCTGTATTATTATTTCAGGATACCTACCTCTATCCTCGTAAATATTACTAAACTTATTGAGTTTCAGCATTTCGTTAATAAACGTGCCCTTCCCTGCTGCCATATACGGATTTTTCCAAATAAAATAGGCTGCTTTCTGTACGGCTTTATTTTCCATAAAAGCGGCAAAATCAGTAACTGCGTAGTTTATTTTATCAATCCAATGCTGGGCAGTAGTACGTACAGCAAACAACCTCCCGAGTTCGGCAATCATATCCAAACTATCCTGTATCGTAGCAATATCGCTAACCCACACTGGTGCTATTTCGCGTAAGGCGGTTACCATCTCTTCGGTATTCTCCTCTTTATTAGCAATAATAATATCAGGGTTTAGCAGTCGTATTTTTTCAAGATGCACCTTTTTAGTGCCCCCAATTACCTTTTTAGTCGATTTTAAATGATACGGATGTACGCAAAATTTGGTTATACCAATAATACTGTCTTCCAAACCCAAATCGAACAATAATTCGGTTTGCGAAGGCACTAACGATATTATGCGCTTTGGTACAGCATTTACTATTATTGTATTGCCAATTTGGTCGGTATATCTTTTCATTAAAAAGCTTTGTTAGTTATTGCGGAGTAGCTGTGCCATTTGCTGTTGCATTTTTAGTGCTTCTTGCTGTGCTGCTTTGGCAAAATTTTCGTCGTTACCTGCGTAAATAATTCCTCTGGACGAGTTAATAAGCAAACCCACCTTATCGTTCATTCCGTATTTGCATACATCTTCTAGGCTGCCACCTTGTGCCCCTACTCCAGGCACTAATAAAAAGTTATTGGGTACTATTTTGCGTATTGCCTCAAAATAATCTGCTTTGGTAGCCCCTACTACATACATTAGGTTCTCGCTATTCTCCCACGTTTGCGATATAGTTAGTACCTTTTTATACAATTCTACATCATCTACTTTTTGCGTTTGAAAATCGAAAGCTCCCGCATTAGAGGTTAACGCTAACAGTATGGTAAATTTATCTTTTACAGCAAGAAAAGGCGAAACACTATCGCTACCCATGTATGGTGCAACAGTAACCGAATCGAAATCCATATCCTGCAAAAATGCTTTGGCATACATTGCTGATGTGTTCCCAATATCGCCACGTTTGGCATCAGCAATGGTAAAAATATCAGGATGCTTCTCATTCAAGTAATTAATCGTTTTTTCTAACGATTGCCAACCTTTTAAACCGTGTGCTTCGTAAAAAGCGGTATTGGGTTTGTAGGCTACAGCTAAATGATGGGTAGCAGCTATAATAGCTTTGTTAAATTCAAATATCGGATCTTCAGCAGTTAATAGATGCTTTGGTATGCGCTCCATATCGGTATCGAGCCCAATGCATAAAAACGACTGCTTTTTTTGTATTTGGTTGTATAGTTGTTGTGTTGTCATTCAAATAATTATTTCTGCAAAAATAAAGAATGTATATTGTATTTCGACGTATTAAGTATACTGAATCGTAAATCCAGTTAGTCGCTAAAAAAATTACTATCAATCCCAACCTTTATAATAAAAACCAACTCTATATTTATATCAGACAATATAAACATATTTGTTATCGTTAATTTATTGAAGTATTGTGGTTAAATAATTAATTTTAAATTTTTTTTACGACAATTATTTCTATTTTTACTAGCCAATTAAAAAATTATTTCAAAGCATGAAATCTTTCCTCCCAAAAGTAAGCTTAATAGTTATAGTACTATTATTTACGCTATTTACCAGCTGTGAAAAAGATGACAACTTTAGCAATGAAAATGCTTTAGGGCAAAAGCAAGCTCCTACTTCAAGAATTTTAAAAGGTACAGAGGCAACTGCTGCCATTGCATTGTACCACGAACAAATAGCAAAAGGTTACTCAAATGCTAGCGGTATGCAGTTAAAGGCTGGTGTACCATTTACATTAGATGATAGTGAAGTACTTGAAGTACAAGACCGTTATGGGAAAAGACATTACACGTATAGGGTAAAACATCCGCGTGATAGCGAACGTATATTTTTTAACGTGGTTATTACTGAAAGGCAGGGATTGAAAAAAACTACTCTGATTGAATATGAAATGAATAACAGTTTTGCTAACGATTTTTATACTGGTAAAACTCGTTTTTCAGAACTTAATGGTTTTATATATGTTAATGTTATAAATAGTGATAGTGGCTACCCCTGCGACGATTCGCCTGGAGGTGGTGGTGGCATACCTATAAATGGTGGCGATGGTGGTAACCCTGGTAGTGGCGGCGGTGGCGGTGGCGGAGACAACTGGGACCCAAATGGTAATGGTAACCCGCATAATGAGTTTTTTCTTCAGCATATGTATGCACAATTAGAGATAGACCTTAATTATACGGCGAACAATAATAACGGAGGTAATGATGGCGGCGGAGATGAAAGTGGTCCTCGTTTAATTCACCGTAACCCACGAGATTTTCATTACCACCTTAGTGTACCTCCAGCTGATGATACTACCAATCCGTGTGGCGAAGGCGAAGACTTTGGGATACTAGAACCCGTGCTAGTAGAGTTTATAACACCAGAACAATTGTGTAACGAGCTAAAAGCAAAATCACAAGACCCAAACTTCACAGCTAAAATGAATGAGCTAAAGAATAAAGCAGGTATCCAAAATTTTGAATCTGCTCATACATTATATCAAAATGCAGGACATGGATTACTCATTTCTCCTGAGTTTAAAGGAAATCCGAACACAGCTAACGGTGGGCAGGTCTCCCTACAGATACAACAATCGTCGTTTGAAACACCTACAAATGCTATAGGATTCATACACTGTCATTTAGATAATGGTACTACTTATAAAATATTTTCTTATAGCGATATTGTTGCACTAGCTAAAATAGCACAAACCTCCAGCCGACCAACTGCCGAATTAGCTATATATGTAACTACAGCAAGCGGTACTTTTGCATTAAAAATTAGTAATAGAATGACGTTTAGTGCAAATGCCGACTTAATGGAAATGAGTGCTGTCTTTAAGGAGAAGAACTTTAAAAGGAATGTAAAAATAAACATGTCAGTCAGTGACCAAGTAAAAGGATTTCTCAAATTTTTGGAAGCGGACGAACTTGACAGCCTAATTAATCTTTACCAGCAAGATAGTAATGGCGATTGGAAAAAATTAGAACTTAACCAATTTGGTACAAGTGTAAATTCAACTAACTGTTAAAAACTAAATTATGAAACTATATAAAGTATTATTTACATTACTTATATTCAATTGTGTAATAGCACAAGAACTACCAATAACGAGCTATTCCTCATTCGCAGATTTAAGTGATAACGAGAACGATATCAAAAATGGTAACTATACTGTTGATACAAATAACGAACGTGATCAATACGTAGGCACTTGGGAATACAATCAAAATGGTATTACATTTCAAGTGAAAATAGAGAAAATAGATCAATTCCTCAATAAAGCAGAACATAACGGACAAGTTCATTCATATAATTATGCTGATGTAGTTACTTTTAAATACAAGTTGATAAAAAATGGGATAACTATTCATGATAACTTAAACTACACCTTTACAATAAACGATATAATACCGACTGCCACTAAGGAAACAACAGATAATTTTTTATATGGTGGATTTTTAGATTACAATGGTCAAATTATGGCTACAGTCATTATTACCAGACTAAATAGTATTCCTGAAAAAATCGACTTTAATGTAAGCCCTATGGCGTATTATCTGTTACAGCCTACTGAAAACTACATTGAGGGACAGCAACTATTTTTTATACCTACTGGAAATATTGAAATGACAAAAATTGATTAAAAATCTTGATCTAAAAATCCTGCAGTTAGCAGGATTTTTAGTTTTTAGTCATAAAATTTATCTCTTTATAAATAATTCTAAAATGAGAAATTTAGTTCTATACATACTACTATCTACTATTACAGTTTCATGTACTAACATGAAAACAAACAAATCTAACGCATTAAAAAACCAACCAATAATAGATTATATAGAATCAATTATTGAGAAAGACTCGGTTATACTTGTACATGAAAGGAAATTAAGTACAACACGTACTATAAAAACGATGGAGATAGGTAGATTACCTGATAAAGTATCTCGAAAATATGCTGCCAATTTTTTAGAATCAGAATATTATAGAGAGGATTTATGGAAAGTCTTAACTGATAAATATGCTCGTGATACTATTGCGAGAAAGTGGGGTAAAAATGATTTTACGTTTTCACATGAATTAATATCTAATGAATATGTAAAAGAGGTATTTTTTAACCCCAAAACTTATGAAAAAAAGGTTATAAGAAGAGTCTTTTCATTTTCAGATATTTTATATTATGATGAAAATCAATATGCCTTGTTTTCTATAAGAATAGCTGGTAATATAGTATTTTCAGACAGTATTGAAGACGCACTTATAATAATGAAGAGGAAAGATGGAAAATGGGTAATGGCTGATAAAATGCAAAATAATGTATTTGTTAATCCTTAATATAAATACCGATCTCGCAAATTAGCAGGATTTGTATATCGTTACTTAAAAAATGAGAAATCTAGCTCTATACATACTACTACCTACAATTACAATTTCATGTAGTAGCATAATAAAAAAATCAACCCATAGTAGATTATATTGAAACTTTAGTTCCAAAGGATTCTGTTATCTATATACATGAACACAGATTGCCCTATGACCGTGCTATACGAACAATGGAAACGGGTACTATGCCAGATCCAGTTTATGAAAAATATGCTGTTAACTTTTTAGAATCGGAATATTACAAAAAAGATGCTTGGAAAGCACTAGCCCAAAAGTATGCTAATGACACCATTAATGACAAATGGGTAAATACCGACTTTAAACTGCCACACAAAATGATTACCTATGCATACCAAAAAGAACTTTATCAAAAGAAGGTTGTTGACGTCATCATAAATCGCAAAAAAATTTTTGTGTTTTCTGGGGTAATGTATTACGATAATAATAGATATGCAATATTTTCTATAGTAATAGGTGGTAACATTATCCTTTCAGGACGTATTGAAGATGCACTCATTATCATGGAAAGAAAAGGCAATAAATGGGTGTATGTGGATAAAATGCTTAACGATGAATTTATAAATTACTAAAAATCCCGCCGATTGGCGGGATTTTTAGTTTTAGAAAACTTCGCTTTCTTTTAGTTTTTCGGTATTGTTTACAAGTTGTAACTCATCAATAACTTTTTGGATGTTGCCATTCATTACGCCATCTAGGTCATACAAGGTAAGCCCTATTCTGTGGTCGGTAACACGACCTTGCGGATAGTTATAGGTACGAATTTTTGCCGAACGGTCGCCGCTACTTACCTGAGAACTCCTTTTTGCAGCATCTTCATCTTGTTTTTTGGCAAGCTCCATTTCGTACAAACGCGAGCGTAATACCTGTAGTGCTTTATCTTTATTTTTATGCTGCGATTTTTGGTCTTGGCATTGTGCTACCAACCCTGTAGGAACGTGTGTTAAACGTACTGCCGACTTAGTGGTGTTTACAGATTGCCCTCCAGGTCCTGATGAACAGAAAAAATCAACACGTACATCGTTCATATCAATTTGTACATCAAACTCCTCTGCTTCAGGCAGCACCATTACTGTAGCTGCCGATGTATGTACACGCCCTTGTGTTTCAGTTTGTGGTACACGTTGCACACGGTGTACGCCTGCCTCAAACTTTAGGGTACCATATACGTCTTCGCCAGTAACCTCAAAAATAACTTCTTTAAAACCGCCCGATGTTCCTTCGTTAGTATCTACTATAGTAGTTCTCCAACCTTTACTCTCGCAGTATTTTGTGTACATTCTAAACAAATCACCCGCAAAAATACTTGCTTCATCACCGCCTGCTCCTGCACGTATCTCTACCATTACATTCTTCTCATCCTCAGGGTCTTTAGGTATTAGCATAAACTTGATTTCTTCTTCAAGTTTTGGTAACCTATCCTTAGCCTCATCGAGTTGCATTTTTGCCATTTCGGTCATTTCTGCATCGCTACCATCGGCTATAATTTCATTGGCTTCCTCAATATTATTGGTAAGCGCAACGTATTCGTCACGCTTTTCTACAAGTCCTTTCAAGTCTTTGTATTCTTTATTAAGTTGCACATAACGTTTTTGATCCGCTATTATATCGGGCTGAATAATAAGGTCGGAAACCTCATCAAAACGTTGTTTTATATATTGTAATCTGTCTAACATAGTCTTTTATCTGCTGTTTTTTAGCCGTGCAAAATTACGTAAAAAATTTGATACTAAAATACTGTTAGTACTATACGCATAGCTAATTGCAATTATTGCAATACCCCGTAACCCAACCTGTAGTGTTTTGCTGTTTATAGCCTTGCGGTAGGTTTACAATAACAGGTTGTGGTAAACATTCTACTTTTTGGCACGAAACGCAACGGAAATGAAAATGCTCGTGGTCGTGCTTATCCTCTTCGCAATCCAAACAAAGTGCAAAGTAATACTTTCCTTCATCCGAAAGGATACGATGTGTAATACCATCTTCACAAAAGCTATTCAGTACACGGTATATGGTAACCCTGTCCATTTTTCCTGCTACTTTGGCTTCTATCATTTCTTGGCTCAATGCCGTTCCAGATGATTTTAATACCTCTATTACCGCCTTTTTGGCAGGTGTCGATCTTCGCTTCATTTTATTTAATGCAATTATGTTGCAATAATACTAATTTTATATACATTTGTCAAACAATACAATTACTTAAATACTTTTAAAACAAATGAGCATGAAAGATAATCATTTTGAAATAATAATAATTGGCGGTAGCTACGCAGGACTATCGGCAGCAATGGCACTAGGGCGTGCATCACGCAAGGTATTAATTATAGATAGTGGAAAACCTTGCAATAGGCAAACGCCACACTCACACAATTTTTTAACGCAAGATGGCGAAACGCCTGCCGCTATTGCTGCAAAAGCAAAAGAACAAGTATTGCAATACCCCACAATACAGTTTGTAAATGATACAGCTACTGATGCCAAACCCAATAAAAACAGTTTTACAATTACTACCAAAAGTAATATTGAATATAAAGCTAAAAAAATAGTATTTGCAACAGGAGTTTATGATGTTATGCCTAACATTAATGGTTTTGCAGCCTGCTGGGGAATATCGGTTATACATTGCCCGTATTGCCATGGTTACGAGGTAAAGCAACAAAAAACAGCCATACTTGCCAATGGCGATGTTGCCTACCACTATGCCGCTTTACTGCAACAATGGACAAAGAACCTCACTATTTTAACCAATGGGGAGGCTGAATTTAATGATGAACAACTAACTAAATTAAAACAGAATAATATTCCGATTATAGAAACTAAAGTAAAAGAGTTGGTACACAAAAAGGGCAAATTAGAATGTGTTGTATTTGAGAATGGAACACAACATGATTTCCCTGTAATTTACGCCCGTACTGCCTTTAAACAACATTGCGATATTACAGAGCAATTAGATTTGGTAAACCAAGATGGTTATATTACCATAGACGAAATGCAACGCACAAATTTAAAAGGTGTTTACGCCGTTGGCGATTGTACTACACCCATGCGCGCAGTAGCTCTTGCAGTAGCTGCGGGGATGCGTGCGGGTGCTGCCCTTAACAACGATATGGCTATGGAAGAATTTTAAATTAGAATAATTGTATTTTATGTAATATTGCTACATGGAATACAACGTTTATACGCCATGTAAAGAGCTTGCCAAACAAATAAAGCTTTACTGGACTCTTGAAAGTAAAGATACTGATGCTTTGCATGAGCGCGAACGCGTTTTTCCTGATGGCTGTATTGAACTTATTTTCAATTATGGTGACAGGTTCAGAAAATACGATACCGAAAACACATTCCATATACAGCCATCCAGTTTTATACATGGGCAGTTAAAAACTTATTTTGAATTACAGGCTACTGGCAAAGTCGGCATCTTTAGTGTTCGCTTTCATCCAGCAGGATTACAGCCTTTTATAAGTTTTAATGTAGATAGTTTTACCAACACTACTTTAACTGTTAACGAGGTTTGGGGACAAGATGGAGAAACATTAGCAACTAAAGTGCTAAATTGTTGTACACACGAAGAGCGAATTAAAACTTTAGAAAATTTCCTTATAAACAAAAAACAACTTCTAAAAATTAATACCAGCCCTGTAGAGTATTGTGTTAACAAAATAATAGATACCATAGGGGCTGTAAGTACAGAAAGCCTATCTGTAGAGCTAAATATTAGTAAAAGACAACTGGAAAGACGTTTTATAGCTACTGTAGGCATTTCGCCAAAACTTTTAGCACGTATAGTACGATTTCAGCATATATTACAGCTAATAGAAAGTGAAACTTTTAAAAGTTTTACAACCGTAGCTTATGAGGGCGGATTTTACGATCAGGCGCATTTTATTAAGGATTTTAAAGATTTTACAGGATTAAATCCAAAACAATACTTCTCTGAAAATCTAGAAATGGTAAAATATTTTAGTTTTGATGAATAATGCCGTTTTTTTACAATTTTGTGATGATTTCGTTGTACATCTTTGCATTGTAAAAATATTTAATCATGAAAAAAAGAATGCTTTTGTGCACAGCTATATTATGTAGCGTTATAGCGTGTAAAAACAAGGATATACGTGGTTTGGTTGCAACTGCCAAAACAAAAACATACAAACAAATAAATAAAGCAAATTGGCTTCTTGGCAATTGGGGCAATACCTCTCCGAAAGGTACTTTAACAGAGAATTGGGAGAAAATAAATGACTCTGTTTATAACGGGCAAAGTTTTTTTGTAATTGAAAAAGATACTGTTTTTAGTGAGCGTATAATACTCAAAGAAACAAGTGGTAAACTGGCATATATAGTAAACGTAGCGGGGCAAAACGGTGAAAGGCCTGTTTGGTTTGAAATGACAGCTATAGATGATAATAAAATTGTTTTTGAAAATAGCAAACACGATTTTCCAACTAAAATTGTATACAATAATATTGGTAATGATTCGCTAGTAGCAGAAATATCAGGAATGAAAAAAGGGAAACCTGCTTCGCAAAAATTTGCTATGATACGTATTAAATAGTTTTATATCTTGGTACCGTAAAGCAGCATTATGACTATTGAAGATAAAACATTCGAAAAGATAAACTATAGTATTGAAAGCCTAGAAAGAGCGGAACACGATAACTGTACTTTTACAGATTGCAATTTTACAGGGGTTGATATGAGCAATATGGCATTCTCAGAATGTACGTTTACTAATTGCAACTTTAGCATGGTTAAAGCCGTACATACCGCGTTAAGAGATATTAATTTTGAGAACTGTAAAATGCTAGGCTTTGACTTTACAAAGTGCCATACGTTTTTACTATCTTTTACTTTTAATAACTGTAATTTAGACCTTGCTGCTTTTAACGGACTAAAACTTAAAGGGACCAGATTTACAAATTGTAGTTTGTGCGAGGCTGATTTTACAGATACCGATGTTACCAATGCTATTTTTAATGATAGTAACCTAAAAAGGGCAGTGTTCCATAACACTATACTGGAAAAAGCGGATTTACGTACCGCTACCGCCTATAGTATAGACCCTGACGTAAACCGAATTAAAAAAGCAAAATTCTCTCTGCCTGCTGTTACAGGCTTATTGGATAAATACAACATCGATATACGTTAAGCTACCTGCGTGCTTTAAAGTAATCTTCAAAATAAGTACAGCTCAACATTAAATCATCATAATAATCCCTATTTTCACTTTCTAGTTTATCGTAATACGGATTGGGGGTAGTATGAAATTTACCCGTATAATCAGATGATATATGGTTATCGTCATTTCTATGTTGGTAGTTGTACCAATTACGCTCACACCTGCCTGCCATACGTAAGCAAAGGGCTTTAAACTTATCTGTTTTTGCATTGTTATAGGCAAGCTTGTAATAATGCTTTGCCAAATTACACCCGTAGTATTCCGCTTCATCCTCAATAACCGTTTCGTTTTTTACACTACTCCAACCATAACGGCGCATCATCCAAGCGTTACCATACCACGTCATGTTATAATAGCAGTTGGCTACTAAAAAATAATAGTAATCCCTATCCTTCTCTTTAACATCTTCCGCTTTTGCCAAATAGTTAATCAACTGTTTTGTAACAGTATATTTATTAGCCTGTATAGTATCGCGTACGGGTATAAATTCAGGGGTATATTTCAAATCGTAAAACGGATTCTCATCAAAAACATTTCCTTCGCTATCTGTTCGTTCCCAAAGCGAATAATTTTTTATCCAATAAGGCTCTCCAAGCATTTCGAAAGCTGAAATGGCTGATTCTAATTTGTTTTGTCGTATGTACTTTGTTCCCAACAAATCGTACATTCTAGTTTTTTCTTCATTAAGCGTTGCATAGTACCAGTTATTAAAGGTGTTAGATGGCTGCTTGCCATTTACAACATCAATAACTTTTTTAAGCTGCTCTGGTGTATACATTGCATCAACATAACTAAACCATTCGCTATAATAATCGTAATATACAGCTCCTGCACGTTTTTTAGATTTCCAGAAAGCATACGAATTGTAAGACGAAGCATCGGTAGTTTCGCCAATTTTTGAATATAAAAAAGCGGCATCAGTAGTGTTACCTTTATACTCCAACTCGCGCCCCATAGCAAACAAAAAATGAGCATCAGCAGCGTTTTCTAAAAGTATTGGTTTTATGGCATCTTTTACTATGGCACTACCATAAGGTTGTACTGCTGTAATGGCTAGTGCTTTTATTTTGACCAACTGTTTTAAATGGCGTGGCAGAATATTGGGCAATTGCTCTAAAGCCTGTATGGTAGCTAAACAACTAGTATATTTTTGAGTAATAAACTCCAATTGTGCTTTTGCCATTTGCCAAAACTGCGGATTATGTACTTTTTTAAGGTTAGCTTTGGCAACAAAATGTAATAGTTTTTGAGCATATGCTCTATCAGATGCTACTCTACTTAATACTACTTCGGCAGATTCATCATACGAATCATCATACCCACTAACCGATGGTGTAAATAACGAATAGTATGGTGTGTATACCCAATCTTCTATTTTGTTTACTTCTCTTAATAATAAAAAATCCAACCCTTCACTAGCAGGCTCATTGGCATACAAGGCTTTAATTTGCTGTAAGGCTTTATCAGGTCGGCGTATGCCTGCAAGCAAATACACATTGGCTTTCTCCTCCTCAGTTGTAGCAAACTTTACAATGTTTTGTATTGGCATTTTATGGTTAAAGTACGTATAAACCGCAAATCGTTTATCGGGTGCATGTTTAAACACTTGTGCCGCGTAATAGGATGCCAAAGCCTCATCGGGTTCGGCAAGTGTTCTAAAATACAAGCTCCAATAGTATACAATATCTTTATTGGTGGAGTTAGCAAAATAAGTATTGTAAAGCTGGATTATTTTACCCGTATCGCCATGGTAAAAAGCCAAACGAATTGCTAAAAATACGTAACGCTTTTTTATGGTTTGGCTATTCGTTTTTTCGGCTTTAGCCAATGCCAATTTTATGAATTTATTTCTAATAGGCACTTCGGCGCGTTCGTTACGCTCCCATGGGTCGCTATAAAACGTATTTACTACCTCGCACTCTTTGGCAAACTTTAGGTAATTAATTGCTTCAACATCATTGGTAGCATACAAATAATGTATCATTTCGTTATCCGATGTACTATTAAAGTCGTTAGGATTAATAACATACACAGCATTCCGAATACTCATTATACTAACCTTGCCTTTGCAGTAGTTGTACCAAGCAGCATCGTTTGGGTTTACGTGTTCAGCATCAAATATATCTTTATCCTCAAACCAATGCGACGAATAATCGAATTCCGAATACGTTGTATAGCCGTAGTATGCTGGATTGAAAAAGCAAAAGCGGAGGTCTTCGCCAAACGGATAAAACCCACAGGCATTAGCGGTAAAGGTACTAGTTAGTAAAACCAGTATAAAAATCCTGAAGTTCTTCATGGCTATAGGTGCTTAATTGTTGTTCGTCGAGGTGAAAAAGGCTAACAGTAATTGTTCTGTCGAGTGCTATGTGCCTTTTAATTTTTTTAATTGCTTTTTTTAGGGTTTCGGTACTTATTTCTTCCACCTTTACTTTATTGCCCTTTCGGAGATAAAAATTGTTTATTACGGTATCTCGGGTTACGTTATACCATAATGGTTTTTCGGGCGAGAGTACCGATTTAACGGCTTTGGTATTGGTATAGAGTACTTTTGTAAATTGATTGTTTTGGTATACTTGCAACCACGAGTAAACGGGCAATGCAATATCCAGATGTAACGGATAAGCATCATCGGTATCGAGATAGGCTGAAAACTCATCAATATCTAAAATCGAATTTCGGTTATGGTCTTTTAAAGGGTTAATTAGGTTGTAACACATAAGCATGGCTTTATTTACGGGTGGTACGCCCATTTTATCGGGGTACTTGTACGGGTATAAACGTAGTGTGCAACTTATTTTTTTGCCCGATAGTGCTTTTATTTTCTCTAAAAAGTAAAAGTAATTATCTTTTGTAGTGGGTGTCCAATCGCAATCCATTTGGTATTCTTTCGGTTTTTTTAAGGAAGAAAACCGATAATCACTAGCGTATTTATCTATCAAAAAATTAACATTATCCGCTAGCGTATCCAAACTTCCTCTGGTGCAATTTTTAAATACTTCGTTACGGAGGTATACGGTAGGTACTAAATCTAAATTTTCGACATCGTACATGCTATACGATGTTTTTGCTACAGGTACATTACCCATTACTGCGTTTTTTTCGACTTCAAAAAACTTTACGTAGAGTTTTTGCACTTCTAACTCTGTTAAAAGCTCTTGTTCACTCTCGCTTTCCTGCCATCCCTCATTGCTTTTCCAATAATAAAAAGCACGTTCTACGTTTTCTGC
Source organism: Flavobacterium litorale (assembly GCF_019613795.1). NCBI lineage: Bacteria > Pseudomonadati > Bacteroidota > Flavobacteriia > Flavobacteriales > Flavobacteriaceae > Flavobacterium > Flavobacterium litorale. The sequence goes on along the minus strand of NZ_CP080429.1, from coordinate 1,678,127 downwards.
TTTATGCGAACAGGATAAAAGAATAACAGTCGAGAACAGCAACAGCAAAAGTTTTTTCATATAATAATAGTGATAATTTTGTATACCAATAGTTGAGGATAGTAAAATTATGCTATTTTTCAGTACTTTTTAACCAAAACAGCCTACTTTTTGTAAAAAGCAGGCTGTTTTTATACAATAATGAACTAAAAACCTATTTTTTTGGAATGTTTGCCAATATCGCTAAAGTAAACTTCCAGTATTTTTGTGCAGATGATATACTGGCGCGTTCGTCGGGGCTATGCGCTCCTTTTATAGTTGGTCCGAATGATATCATGTCCATATCAGGGTAATGCGTACCTAGTAAACCACACTCCAAACCAGCATGGCAAGCTACTACATCTGGAGCTGTACCGTTTTGTTTTTCGTAAATTTCTTTAAGTACTTCTAATATTTCAGAATTTACGTTAGGCGTCCAACCCGGGTAACTGCCCGATAGCGTAACCTCGCACCCAATAAGCTCAAATGTAGCACGCAGTGCATTGGCTAAATCAAATTTTGATGTTTCTACTGATGAACGGGTTAGGCAAGCAACCTTTATGTTACCGTCTTTTACTATAACACGGGCAATGTTGTTGGATGTTTCTACCAAGTCCTCCATATCGGGGCTCATGCGGTACACACCATTATGTGCTGCATACAGTGCTCGGGTTAAACCCTCTTGCACGCCAAGCTCCATAACTTTAGCAGGTAAATCGGTTTTTTCAATAATTACCTCCAAGTTAGGATCAATCGTTTTATACTCTGCTTTAATATCGTTTACAATTTGCTGCATATCAAAAACAAAAGCCTCATCGAATATTTGTGAGATGATAACTTTTGCAACGCTCTCACGCGGAATAGCATTACGAAGGCTACCACCGTTAATTTCGGCAATTTGCAGCCCAAAGTTCTCAAAGCTATCAAACAATAAACGGTTCATTACCTTGTTAGCATTGGCTAAACCTTTATTAATGTCCATACCCGAGTGCCCACCATTAAGCCCTTTTACGGTAATGGTATATCCTACTGCGTTTTCTGGTACATCTTCCTCATTATATTCGCGTGTAGCGGTAACATCTACACCACCTGCACAACCTATATCAATCTCATCGTCTTCCTCTGTATCTAGGTTCAAAAGTATTTCGCCCTCTAGCAATCCACCTTTTAAGCCCATAGCACCCGTCATACCCGTTTCTTCATCTATCGTAAATAGTGCCTCAATAGCTGGGTGTGGTATATCGGTACTTTCTAGTATTGCCATAATAGTGGCAACGCCAAGCCCGTTATCGGCACCTAGTGTTGTGCCTTTGGCACGTACCCAATCGCCATCCACATACATTTCAATACCTTGCGTATCAAAATCAAAATCGGTATCGGCATTTTTTTGGTGCACCATATCAAGGTGGCTCTGCATTACTATCATCTTCCTGTCTTCCATACCTTGCGTAGCAGGCTTTTTAATAATAACATTGCCTACCTCATCAATTACTACAGGTAGGTTTAGCTTTTCGCCAAACTCTTTCATAAAGGCTATTACACGTTCTTCTTTTTTCGACGGGCGTGGTACAGCATTTAAATCTGCAAATTTATTCCAAAGTGCTTTTGGCTCTAGGTTTCTTATTGCTTCGTTCATTTATAGTATTTTAGTGTTTGTTATGCTAGTGTATAGTTTGGGTATAACTATTTGGATACAAAAATACTACTTATATTTACAATCACTATTGATTTACTAAATGAAGAAAAAGAAAATACTAACGTTGTTTTTTGTACTGCAAATTATAATTGTAAACCTACTATCGTTATTCCCAAATTTTGTCGAAAAACACTATAGTAACGGGCTTTACCCTTACATTGCAGCTACCTCCAGAAGTATTTTTGGTATTTTTAATTTCTCTGTAGGCGATGTTATTTATGGCATTGTAATTATACTATTGTTACGTTGGTTTTGGCGCAAACGGAAAACGTGGCGCAGGCAATGGAAAATTAATTTGCTAACAATAGGCAGTGCGCTATCGGTATTTTATTTTCTATTCTATTTTTTATGGGCTGTTAATTACCACAGAGTGCCCTTGAACGAGAAAATGGGTATTGAAAAAAAATATACACCCGAAGAACTTATAGCATTTACTAAAAGACTAATTAGTAAAACCAACGCTTTACACCTGCAAATAACGCATAACGATAGTATAAAGGTTACCAATCCGTATAGTGTTGATGAGATTTACGCATTAGCACCTAACGGATACGATAGTATAGCAGCGCAATTTCCTTATTTTGAATTCAAACGAGAAAGCCTAAAATCGTCTTTAATTAGTACACCATTATCCTACATGGGCTTTGGGGGCTATTTAAACCCTTTTACTAACGAGGCACAAGTAAACTATAATTTACCACTTTATAATTTGCCTACTACGACGTGCCACGAAATGTCGCACCAATTGGGTTATGCTTCCGAAAGTGAGGCTAATTTTATTGGATACATGACTTCGATTACTAATGATGATGTTTATTTTCAGTATTCTGGGTACTCATTTGCGCTAAAATATTGCCTCCGTAATATTAAAGATATTGATGAGGCAACGATGGAAAATTTACTCCCACTTATTAATAAAGGTATACTATTAAACTATGAGGAAAGCGACCAGTTTAGGGATAAGTATGAGTCGTTTATAGAAACCATTTTTAAATACTTTTACGATAATTACCTAAAACTAAACCACCAAAAAGACGGGTTAAAAACCTATAGTAAGTTTGTGGGTTTGTTGGTAAATTATTACGCTGATAAAGATTTATAAAAAAGAGTTGTAACATTTTTCAACTTTAGTACACCTATACAACATGGATTCAGTAATGGAGAAATCTTTTGTGCAACAACTTCAGGAAAATCAGAACCTGATACACAAAATTTGTAGGCTCTACACAGATAGTGAAGATGCTCATAAAGACCTTTTCCAAGAAATTACCATACAACTCTGGAAAGCATACCCAAAGTTTAGGGGCGACTCTAAATTTACTACTTGGGCATACCGCGTAGGGCTTAATACTGCTATTACATTATACCGAAAAAAGAGCCGTAGCATAAATACAATAGAGTTTAACAATACGATACACAAAATAAACCAAGAGGATTATGACTATGAGGAGGAGGAGCATTTAAAACTACTGTACCAAGCGGTACACCAACTAAACGATATTGATAAAGCTTTGGTATTTATGTACCTAGAGGATAAAGACTATAGCGAAATTGCTGAAACACTAGGTATAAGCGAAGTAAATGCCAGAGTAAAAATGAATAGAATAAAAGGAAAATTGAAAAAAATACTAAATCCGTAATAACACTATGGAACCATTAGATAAACTAAAAAAAGACTGGAAGAAAAGCGGGGATAGGTACCCCAAGTTTTCTGAAAAGGAGATTTATGCCATGGTGCATAAACGCTCTTCTTCCATCGTAAAGTGGATATTAATTATAAGTGTTCTGGAGTTTATATTCTGGATAGCACTGTCGTTTTTAATGAAAGACGGTGAGAGTCAGAAACGGATGAACGACCTGCAACTTGACTACGTTACTATACCCATGACGGTAATTAGCTACGGTATAATAATTTACTTTGTTGTTATATTTTATACTAATTATAAAAAAATAAACGCTACCGACAACGCAAGGACACTTATGTCGAGTATATTAAAAACCAGAAAAGCAGTATCAAATTACATTATTATTAACTTGGCTTACATCATAATAAGTTCTTTATTAATAGTTGTTTTATTTTTTTACTACGATCCAAATCTTATAAATGCATTACATAAATACGAAGAAGAAGGAAACGCACTAGAGTTTTATCTAATATACTTTACTGGAACAATTTTATTATTAGGAGTTATCATATTAGGAATATGGTTATTCTATAAATTAATTTACGGAATACTGTTGAAACGATTAAAAAGAAATTACGAGGAATTAAAGAAATTAGATTTTTAGAAAATACAATTATGATACAAAAAATAATTACAGGATTTATACTGTTTATAGTAACAGCCTGCTTTGCACAAGAAACAGAGAATAGCCTACTATGGAAAATATCGGGTAATGGCATTACACAACCATCGTACCTGTACGGCACCATACACATAACCTGCGATGCTACTTTAAATGAAAACGTACTTAAAGCGCTAGACGATACCACACAACTTTACTTAGAGCTGGATATGGACGACCCATCGTTACAAGCTGAGATGATGAAAACAATGATGATGAAAGATGGTACTAAAATGAGTACCCTTGCTAGCGCAGAAGATTTTGAGATTGTAAATAAATTTTTACAAGAAACGCTCGGAATGTCTGCAAAAATGATGGATCAGTTTAAACCCTCCATGGTTAATATGATGCTATTACCAAAAATGATTGATTGCCCAATGCAGTCTGTAGAAGGTGAACTGATGAAAGTTACTAGTGAGCAGAACGAAGAGGTATATGGGTTGGAAACCGTTAAAGCACAAATGGAAGCCTTAGATGCAATACCCTACGACGAACAAATGGAAGAGCTAGTAAAAACAGCTAAGGATAACATGGCTGCCGATAAAAAGAAATTCAAGAAAATGATGGCTATTTATGATAGCAAAGATTTAAATGCTATTATGGAATTTATGAAGGCAGAAGAAAACAAAATGTATGGCGACCACAGCGAGGCATTACTCGATAACCGTAATAAAAGCTGGATTGCTACAATAGAAAAAGTTGCCAAAACCACACCAACCTTTTTTGGCGTAGGTGCTGCACACTTACCTGGCAATAATGGTGTTATAAAATTATTGCAACAGCAAGGATATAAGGTAGAAGCTGTAAAATAATTTTTACAAAACCCACCACTTTTTGCCTAAAAAAAGTAACTTCGTGCCATTGTTAATACCATTTAAGCACTTTCATGAAGTTTATTATTACAGCCATCCTACTCTTTTTTACCTTTGGTTTATTTGCTCAAAACGAAACTGTTAAAGATACTGTTCAGGAAATAAGGGAGGAACTGGATGAAGTTGTAATTGGTAAAAAGAAAAAAGCGGTAGAACGAAAAGCGGATAGAACCATTTTTAACTTTTCAGACCAAGCCTATTTAAACTCAGGGTCTTTAATGGAGGGGCTTAAAAAGTTACCTGGACTTATAATTTCTGATGTAGCTGGAATGCTATACCAAGGTAAGCAACTACAGGTATTTATGGACGGACGCCCATTAAATATCTATTCTGATGAGCTTAATGCTTACTTGGAAGGATTGCCCGCCAATGCTATCGAAAAAGTAGAAATTATAACAAACCCTGGTGCCGAATTTCAGGCCACGTCTGGCGGAGCTATTATTAATATAATAACCTCCAAAAAAGCAAAAAAATACCTAAGCGCCACCTATTCTAACGGATATAGGTATACCAATTACGACAAATCTAGAAATCGATTTAATAATAGCCTTACACTAAGTGCCGCAAACAGATTATTTAGTTGGCAAGTACAAGGAGGGCAAAGCTATACCGAAAGTTACCGAGAAAGTAAATTTGTTAGTCCTGACGAAATACTCTCAGAAAATTATTCTGATAGAACCAATCGTTTTTATTACTTACAAACAGGGTTAAAGTTTGATTTTGGAAAAGACCGACTTTTAATCAACTACGATATCAATACCAATAACAATAGTACCGATGTAGATGCTATAGGTGCTGGCTTTGTGGCAAGCGATGCGAGTAAATCTGAAAGTTTTTACCACGATGTAATGCTTACCTACCAAAAACGCTTTGAAGACCCTTTTAAAAAATTAAATTTCCGATTTAATTTTAATGATAATGATAGTAATTTTAATTTGGACTCTAAAATTAACGATACTACTGTTTTAGATAATGACAGCGATCAAAATTTTTATTTGTTTACAACGGATTATTCACAACAAATAGATTTTTTAGATAACACAAAAATTAGTGCTGGAGGATTAGCAGACCATTTGGATTTTAACGCAACAAGCTTTGACATAGAAAACCTAGATTATACAAGGACTACTTTAGCCGCTTATACTGAAGTACAGACTATGTATAAAAAATTTGAAGTAATACTGGGTGGGCGTTTAGAATCGTATGATATTAAAGGAAATACGGATACCGATGATTTAATTCCTTTTAATCAGACACGCTTTTTCCCAAACGCAACAGTTCAATACAAATTAACATCACAAATTTTCTTTAAAGCCAACTACAACAAAAAAATAAACCTACCCAACACGGCATCTTTAAATCCGAATAACACGCGCTATCAAAACCCAAATCTGGGCTTTTTTGGTGACCCAAACCTAGAACCCACTATTTTTGACAATTACGAAATACAATTTAATGCTTTCGAATATTTTTTTATAGGATACTCCGTAACCGAAGCTAGCAATCAAATTATAAACCGAGTTATTAGTACCGAGAATGGTGCAGCTAGTATTTCTGAAAATTTGCCCGAAGTTACCATTCGTAACTTTAATTTTGGTATCCCCCTACCCTATATGCTATTTACAAAAGGGCTTAAAAAAACCTTAGAGTTCGATTTTAACCCTGATGAAATTAACTTTATGTACATATATGCTGGAAGCCAAAAACACGTAATACCAGGTATTAATACAAAGAGTATTTGGAGTGTTAACCTAATGTCGCAACTTATTTTACCCAAAAAAGTAAAATTTGTAGCCAACTACAATACATCCAACACAGGGGGTAACTTTTATTATTACAGATCGGAAAGACCACTTAACCAACATTTGGACTTGACCTTTTCCAGAAAATTTTTATCTGATAATCTATCTGTTTCTATATATGCAAACGATGTTTTTAATACCAACAGGCAACAATTTACAATTGTAGATACTGATTTTACGTATACGAGTAGTTACGATTCCAGAAGGATTGGTATTTCATTAAGCTATAAAATACCCACTAAAAACAAATTAGCAAAAGAAGAAGCAAACATGCTAAACGATACTATGAAGCAAGAAGATAATAAAATTGGCAATTAAAAAAGCGAGGCGTTTGCCTCGCTTTTACTTTAAACTAAACAGCTAAAATTAATACCTACTAATTTTTTACCACTTTAGTAGATGTAATATTTCCATCTGTAGTTTCAACAGATAGTATATATATACCTTTTGAAATTGAACCAATATCAATTGTATAATTATTATTGGTACTACTTGGTTTTGTTTGTAGTATTAATTTACCATCTACTGAATATAGGCTTACTTTACTTGGCGCAACATCGTTTGATATTGTTATAGTAAGCTGATTTTGTGTAGGATTAGGATATACTTTAAAACCACTCTCAGCATCATCCAATATTTGTGGAGTAGTGTCTGTTTCGTTTCCTAAATTATTTGAGTTGCCTGGTCGTAATGCAAAACTACCTGTACAACCCTCAATATAAAATCTATCTTTTGTACCTTCTAGTGCTTCAAAACCAGTTTCAAGTACAACTTCTGTACCTGCATGATAAATAGCCGAGCCTGTTCCTGTAATAGCATTGCTTGCGTATATACATATTTCAGCTTCTTGTTCATCAATCATACCAGTACCAACAGGTAAAGTTATATCAGGACAATCAGGACAACATGGTCCATCACAGATACTATCAATATAAACTGAATTAAATCCAAGCCCCTTAGCATCATCTATAACAATAAATTGAAGATTAACTCCTTGAGGATAGGTAGCAGTAGTAGTATCAATTTCAAAAGTAACACATTGCCAGCCACTATATAGTAAGTCGTTAGATGTAGTACCTGTACTTTGTAGTTCACTATCGTTTGGGTCTACCGTTAAGCAGAATCCATCAATTGAGTTTCCATTTGCTCCATCAACCAAATTTACAATGAATCTAGGTAGCTCATTATTAGGTAAGCCAATAGGGTTTGTTGCAACGAGTGAATATTTAAAACTTATTACAGGATTTGTTACTTCAAAGGCAAAATTCATCGAAGTAACACTCTTATCACCTAAGCCTGTTGTATTATCGTTTAACTTTATAGCTTTAGCGCCATCTGCCACTCTAGGCACAGCAACAGAGGGCTGCTGAGCAAAAAGATCTGGGTCGTTACCTCCCGAAATAGTCGCATCATTATCTACAATAGTAACTTTATCAGAAAAATTATTGACCCCTGTTATGCTGGCTATAGGAATGTCGGTATCCGTAGAAACATCATAATTACAAGTGGTAGTACTTAAATTTGATTTTTCAGTAAAGTTAAATTGGGGAGTTAGCCCTATCTCAAAACTACCTATAGCACATAATCGTGTCTGTTCTTGAGCAGAAATAGCACTTGTAACAAGTAACAGATTGTATAGTATAATTTGTTTTATATATTTTCTCATTTTACTCTCTATTTAGTAATTCCTGAAGCTGAGCCTTCATAGCTTCCATTTCTTTTTCTTGTGCTATAAGGTGTAGTGTAAGCTCCTCAATTTTTTCTTGTTGTAATTTTACTATATTACCAAGTTCAAGCCCTTCTTCTTCTACTTGTTTTGCAGATGGCATATTAGGTAAATGTCCGTTATCAGCTATGTATTCCTCTACTTCGTTAAGTGGCATAAGGTAATAATCGTCAGTAAAAACGTAATCTGCCCAAGTAGCCTGCGTTCTTATCCTTACTTCTTCTGCTAATATTCCGCCACGTACAAAAAGTCTGTAATCATCATAGTTTACCAATGTATTAGCAGGAAAATCACCAAAACCTGGATCTGTAGTTCCTTCAAAACCTATACCTACTCGTTGTGCGTTGAATTTTAACTCTGAATTTGTGGTTGTACTTTCGAAAACACCATAAACCAATGGACTAGTAGTACTAGAATTAGCTATATATAATTTATGATTTCCTGTTTCGTATCGTCCTGCTTGATGTCCAATAACAACATTAAGGTCACCTAAACCAGAGGTACCATCTCCTCTTCCAGACCAATAACCAAGACAAACATTTCTGCTTCCAATAGAATTTTCACCAGCTCTTGCACCCAAATACGTATTTGAGAACCCTGTAGCTGATTTACCTGTTAAGTGACCTAAATAGGAATTTCCAGTAGCAGTAGTATTTGCCTGTCCTGCTGATGCACCAATAAAAACATTATAATCAGTGGTAGAATTGATTCCTGCTTGATTTCCTAAAAAAACATTATATGCCCCCGTTTGGTTAGATTTACCTGCATTTGAGCCTGCATACAAGTTACTGTGACCTATAGTATTAGCTTCTCCTGATAGATTTCCTAAGAAAACATTATGTTTTCCTTGCAAAACGTCAACCCCTGAACCCGTTCCGCCAGTATTGCTGGTCCCAGATCTGTATCCTACAAATACATTAGACTGCCCCTCTGTATTGTTATTATCTCCTGCTTCAACACCTAAAAAAACATTGTTAGTACCATTAATACCAGGAGTTGGCGAAGTAGCTGCGTAATTGGTTTGAGCAAAACTTCCTATTGATGTTAATAAGATTGCTGTTCCTAAAAAAAGTTTTGTTTTCATAATTGTATAATTTAAAAATTGGTTACTTATTGTTTGTTTCCAATAAATTTATATACACAATTATACAACTAGCAAAAAATGACTTTTATTCGTTGAAATTCAAATAATTACGATGAAAGCATTCTATAAAAAAATAAGGTACTTATATGAGTACCTTATTTTTTTATACGCTATTTAAGTTGTAATTAATAATCCCATTGGCGTTTTTTATTGAGTTCTTCTTGTGCCTCGAGTACCTCTGTGGGGATTACTTTTAAAAAGGAAGGATGCTGCTCTATAGCATACTCCACCTTTTCGACTATAGACTCTATACTTTCGTTTTCGTAGTCAATTTCTAGTGGCTCTTTTACAATAAATGATTGTAGTATTCCTTTCTTTTTCATTCGTAACCCTTTTTTATCAAACGAACGACGAAAACCATCTATAACAATGGGTACTACTATAGGTTTATGTTGCTTTATTATGTGCGCGGTTCCTTTTCGGATGGGTTTAAAAGGCTTGGTTGTACCTTGCGGAAATGTTATTACCCAACCATCTTCTAGGGCTACTTTTATGTTTTCGGTATCGTTAGGGTTTACATCGCGCTGTACTTCTTTACCCTTTGCCCGCCAAGTACGCTCTACTGTTATAGCACCTGCATAGGCTAATATTCTAGGCAATAAGCCCGATTTCATAGTCTCCTTAGCAGCTACATAATATATATTGAGTTTTGGTTGCCAAAGGTAACCTACGTTTTTTATAGAGTCGCCACGCCCTTTTAAACTGGCATTAAAAACATGAAACATGGCAACAACATCGGCAAAATAGGTTTGGTGGTTGGATATAAAGAGTACATTTCTATCAGGTAACGCTCGTATAATTTCGGAACCTTCTATATGCAACTCATTAAACCCCCTATAACGCCTATGTGTAATGATACCAAAAGTGCGTATTAGCCATTTTTTAAGGAAGAGTATATGTCCGAAAGGATTTCTTTTAAATAACCCCATTTATAGTATTAAATTAACAGGCAAATTTACAAAAACTCCTACTTTATAGCACGTTTTTTATAGTTTCTTTAAGCTCACTCATAATCATGGCAGTAGCTCCCCAAACAAAATGTTGCTGTACTTTAAAGCCTGGTACGTTAATATTTGTGGCGTACGACGTTGTCATGGTTTTATTTACTACTATAGCATCATCCAAAAAAACATCTAAAGGCAATGCTATAATTTCGGCAACTTCTGTAGCATCGGGTACAAAATTAGGAGTGTTTGGGGCTAACCCTAAATACGGGTGTACTATAAAATTGCTTGGGGGTATATAAATTTCTGAAAAAGGCATTATTACATCTACTTCAGACGGTGATACGCCAACTTCTTCACAAGTTTCCCTAAGTGCAGTAGCTTTTAAGTCGTTATCCTTTGGCTCTACTTTACCTCCTGGAAAAGAAATTTGAGCCGAATGAACTCCTGGATATGTATTCCGTTTTATTAATGTAAGATGGGTGTTACCATCTTGTGGATAGAGCAGCATCATTACGGCTGATTCTTTAGGATTTTTGGTTTTGTAATAGTCTGAAGATTGAGAGACAAGCCTACCTTTTGGAGCCATTTTACTGTGTGCTGCAACTGCGGGTAATTGTTCTTTTTGTATTTTTGGTATGTATTTTAAAAAATCGGTAAACTGCATGAATTATAAATTACTGATTAAAGATACTCTAATTTAGAATAATAAAAATAGGTTATGTTTAGTAAGGCTGAAGCGCAAGCGATGAAAAAAGATTTTTGGACTACGTTTGCCAATACATACTCCAGAAAGTGGCTATTATACAATACTAAAATTAAAGATGTTACTTTTAAATTTTACGTTGATAATAAAAAAGCAATGGTTTTGCTGGATATTGAACCTAAAGAGGAGCACAAACGAAAAATTTATTTTGAAAAGATAGTATCGTTACAGCAACTTTTATTGGACGATTTTTTACCTGATGCTGTTTTAGAGGAAAATTATTATCTTGAAAATGGTAAGGTAATAAGCCGTGTGTGGGTAGAAAAAACAGGGATTAGTTTGTACAACCAGAAATCGTGGGCTAGCATTTTCGAGTTTTTCTATGAGAAAATGGATGCTTTTGAACGCTTTTTTTACGAGTACGAAGATTATATAAGAGGCCTTGAGATTAATACATAAAAAAATCCATTTCGGTATGAAATGGATTTTTTTATGTACTTTATTATTCTTTTATTCTTATCTAACCATAGAAAAGTGTCCTCTAAACTCTCTACCATCTTCTCTTACAGCTACAAACCAGTAATCTGTAGAGGGTAAAGCTGCACCTTGTAATGTGCCATCCCAACCATCGCTTGTAGAGCTTAATGTTGTTATGTGTTTGCCATAACGGTCGTAAATACTCACTTCAAAATTAGGTTCGGTAATAGCATGTTTTATGTACCATTTTTCGTTTACCCCGTCTCCGTTAGGTGTAAAGTATTTAGGGTAATACATTAATACTACTTCTTGTTTATCTTTTCCACAACCTGATGCATCTCTAACAAATACATCATAAACACCTGCTGGTAGGTTTTCAAACACATTGCTCTCTTGATAATTTGCTCCATCTACAGAGTATTCGTAGGTACCATTTCCGTCTACATAAACCGTTATTGTATTACTATCTTCAGTCCAGTCTGCTGTTTCAATTTTTACAATTTCAGGTTTTTCAGATGCTTTTACCTCTATTTCAGTAAAACCATCACACATTTCAGTACCGTAAGCTTTCTCTACGATTACAGAGTATGTACCTGGCTCTGTTACAAAAATACTTCTTGTAGTTTCCCCGTTAGACCAAAGGTAACTACTATAACCAGCATCTGCAGTTAACATAAGTTCAATATCATCACATACTGTACCTGTAGTTACAATTCTTGGCTCTTGGTAATCACCCACAAATAACTTAAATGATGTAGTACTGTAACAAAGGTCAATTTCGTTATGTATTAATCGTACATATATTGTTTGCCCATTAGTTAAGTTAGTATAATATTCTGGTAGTGCGTTTACAGCATTATCAGCATCTTCTTGTGTTAAGTGATATGTAATTGTGTACATAGCACTATATAATGGCCCTAAAATTTGTTCGTTTTGAGCAGTTAAATGGAACTCGCTTATTCTTAGTCCGCCTGGCTCGCCACACACCAGCATATCTGTAGGTTGTACTGCCTCTGCAATAGAAGGTAGCTCTTGGAAGTTTAACCATTGTGTAATAATATTTCCACAATCGTCTTCTACACTAAATACATATATTGCAGGCTCCAAATTTTTAAAAATATTACTATCCCCATTATCTATAGTAAATGGTTCACCGTCCTTTTTAATAATTTTATATGTTAAGTTATATCCAACGGCTTCAATATATACATCATTTGGTTCTCCAACACATGCTAAGGTAAATGCACTACCTACAGAGAATTCATCGTTGTATTCAAACTGTCCTAACTCACTAATACAAATTGTATTTTCTGAGCTACCACTACTATAGGTTTCGAATTTTTTAATCATCCTAAAAGTACCTTCAAACTTAAGATTGTTTCTTCGTTTATCGTTTCTAAATTTTATCCCTGTTTCATCATTAGGAATACTACCTTCTGTATACACTACACCCGTACGTGGGTGTACCCAATTTCCTGTTTCTTCATCCAACTTTTGTAACCAATAATTTGCTCCCTCAATACCGTTACTCTCATCAGTAACTTTAACTGAAAACGAACCACAGTTAGGAGTAAATTCAAAACTATTTTCTGATGGTGGATTGTATCCTTCTATCTCCACAACCATATCGTGCATAATTCCACAAATATCTGTAGCTTGAAAGGTGTAGTTACCTTCTGGTAGGTTACCCATGTAAAATCTGCCCGAAGCAATGTTAAAACTAGCATTATAAGGTAATGACTGGTTTAATGCTGCTGGTGCATTTGTAATTATAACCTCAGTTAGATGACCATTACGGCTTCTTAACAATACAGAGCCGAAACCTGCCTCACATGATGGTAATGTTGATTCTGTAAAATTTCTTTCTACAAAAGGTGGTACTTCTATAGTTTCTTCACGAAAGAAACCACACTCGTCTGTAAATTGAATTGTATAAAACCCAATTGGTAAATCATTTAATACTAAAGTACCAACACTATTTATATTAGAAGTTACATCTTGCGGTAAAGCATTCTCATAAGTATCAGGAGCTGCCATTATTATAGCACTAACCAAATTAGTATCAGTTACATTCAGTCTGATTCTACCAAATTCTGAAAAACAACCATTGTTTCGTGCAGCTATATTTGGTGAAGGAATTTCTAATTCTATCATAATCGACTTTGTGGCAACACGCCCACATTCATCAGTAATTTGTACTACGTAATTTCCGAAAGGAACTGGGTTTGATGCACTACCAAACTCAATATGTCCGTTAGTAAAACTACTGTTAACGTTAGCGTTGTACGATACAGGATCAAAATCTTCAGGAACACTTAAAAATTGAAGCGTAAATGAGTTATAAAATCTACCTACATCAACAACCAAATACTTATCTGCACAAGGAGCATCTGATGTAGTTAATGAAAGTGCTAAAGATGGATCTACAACATTATCATTACTCTCAAATACTTCATTACAATTATCAGTAACTTCAATATCATAATTATAAGAATTTTGTATATAACGTGGCATTACAGCAGAAATTTCTAACTGATCCTCAGGACCATTGGTATACGTTTGGTTAATAACCATCTCATTACCATCAATATCTAGAGTGTTTAATCTGTAATGTACTGATAATGGATAACCAATAGTACCTGACGAGGCATTAATAACGTGATTAACTACAATAGAATCGCAGATTGTTACAGGATCGTCAGAATATGAAGGTTCTGATATAGTAAGTTCCGAAGCCTCAATACTTAAAATATAAGTACGCACCACACCAACACCGCAATTGTTAAAGGCTCTAACGTTATAAGTTCCCGATGGCAATCCAGAAAAGACATTAGATATCTGTAAAGGTCTTACCTCAGTACCCGATATAATTTCATAGCTAGAAGCAACACCTGAAGTTACATTAACAGCAATATCACCACCCCCTGAGCAATTTTGTTCCGAAGATGAAACTGAAAAATCAAATGGAATAATATTCTCGTTAATAACAACCTGCTGCTGCTGAGAATTAGAAAATTCTCCTAAGGCCTGTATTACCTCTACTTTATAACTACCTGCTGATAAACCTCCTAAATAATTATCTACAGAAATAGAGATAGGGGACGAAACATTGGGTAATAAATACACCTTATATATTACCTCAGAACCAGGAGTTAAATTGGTAGTTGTAAAAGTTAAACTACCATTGCTCAAACAAGTTTCATCAGTAGCAGTAACTTGTAAACCAAAATCAGCTAATTGACCTCTTGTTACAGAAGAACAAAATAAAAATACGATTAATAAAAACTTAAATACTTTCATAATACATCCAATTAATTTTAGAGTTGTTTAATTACTTATAACTAATAAAAACAATTAAACTTTTCTAATTATTCATATACAAATATACGAAAAATAACATCTAAAATACTGATTAACAGATAGTTACATGTGTATTTCGTCGATTATATATGCATTATTTAAATTATGAATAATTTAGATATTACATTAAATACTGATTAACAGTGAGTTAATAATACTATGTATAAATATAATTAACCTTTAAATTGTTAAGAAAATTAAGATATTTTAATAAAAGGAGTAAATTTTAACATTTTGATTACGATAATCTGCAAAAAAAGAAGATTAACGGTAAATATGATAAATAAGTAAAAAGATAAAGAGTAAAAAATAGATGAAATAAAAGCATGTTTTGATAATACTTTTATTAATTATTCAATTATTGAACCCTAACAGATAATATTCGGGTAATGTATAAGAATATATATATTAAAATAAAATAAGTCATCGAATCAGATTGGATTTTTTAAACAAGGTAATTTATATGAATTAATGCCAATAAGATCCAAAACTATTACATACTATTTTACATAGTAACCATACAAACAAAAAAACCC